>NZ_JASCXP010000413.1:0-6698 GCF_030010695.1 Nocardia sp. CC201C | reverse complement strand
GGATGACGCGGCGGTCCTCGGGTGCGCCGGGGTCGGCGGCGAAGCGGGCGTCCGCGCCGCGGAAGGTGAAGACGGACTGGTCCGGGTCGGCGGCGATCACCGTGGTGGCGGGGCCGCTGCCGATGGCGCGAACCAGTTGGGCCGCTTGCGGATCCAGGTGCTGGGCGTCGTCGACCAGCAGGTGCCGGACGCGGTCGCGTTCGGCGGCGAGCAGCTCCGGGTCCAGCACCAGGGCGTCCAGCGCCGCGCCCACGAGTTCGGCGGCGTCCAGGGCGGGAGCGCTGGCCTCCGGGGTCTCCATGCCGACCGACCAGCGCAGCAGCATGGTCTGCTCGTACCGTTCGGCGAAGCGGCCCGCGGCCACCCACTCCGGATGCTGTTGGGTGCGCCCCAGTTCCACCAGGTCTTCGGGTCCGAGTCCGCGTTCGGTGGCGCGCAACATGAGATCGCGCAACTGTTCGGCGAAGCCGCCGGTGGGCAGGGCGGGGTGCAGTCGCTCGGGCCAGTACTTCGCGCCGTCCAGGAGTTCTCCGCGCAGCAGCTCGCGCAGCACGATGTCCTGTTCGGATCCGGTGAGCAGCCGCGGCGGCGGATTGCCGTGCGCCGCCGCGTGCGTGCGCAGCATGCCGAAGGCGTAGGAGTGCACGGTGCGCACCAGCGGCGCCCGGGTCGCGCCCGGCACCCCGCCCAGCTCCGGAGCCAGCGCGGCGATGCGGAGGGTCAACGCGTTGCGCACCGCGGTGGCCGCCCGTTTGGAGTAGGTGAGCACCAGCACCGACTCCGGATCCTCGCCCGCGCTGATCCGGGTCGCCGCCAGATCCACCAGCAGCGCGGTCTTGCCCGTCCCGGGACCGCCGAGCACCTGCCACGGCCGCCACCCCGGCTCCGGCCCCACGCCGTCGAACAGCTCCCGGACATCGGCGTCCCACTCCGGGGAGTGGGACGCGGTCTGCACCCGGCGTACCAATCGCACCGAGCTATCCGATCGCATCACGCGGGCTATTTCAACAGACGCCCCCGACACCATTGTTTGCCCGGTCTTCGCCGAGTGTTCTCGCACACTCCGCCGACCCGGCACCTGTCGTACCCGCCCGGCAGAATGGGGCGGTGGCCGATCTCCAGGTATATCGTTTCGGGCCCTCGACAGGGCCGCTCGTGTTGGCGCTGCACGGCCTGACCGGGCACGGGAACCGCTGGCGGGCGCTGGCCGAGGAGCAGTTGCCGGAGGTCCGGATGGTGGCTCCGGATCTGCGGGGACACGGGCGATCGACATCGCTGCCGCCGTGGGACTTCGAGACCATCGTCGCCGATCTCGTCACCGTGCTGACCGGCGAGACCGGCAAACCCGCGGTGGCGGTCGGGCATTCGTTCGGCGGGGCGGTGGCGATCCATCTGGCGCGCGCCCGCCCGGATCTGGTGCGGGCGCTGGTCCTGCTCGATCCGGCCATCGGCATCGATCCGGTACTGCTGCGCGACATCGCCCGCAGCACGCTCGAGCACCCCGACTACGAGAGCGTCGAGGCCGCGCGGTTCGACAAGTTGGAGACCGCCTGGGCCGAGGTGGAACCGCGGCTGCTGGACGCCGAACTGGCCGAGCACCTGGTGCCCACCGGCGGCGGCCGGGTCGGCTGGCGGCTGTTCGCTCCGGCCATCATGTCGTACTGGGGGCAGCTCGCCCGTGATTTCGTGCTGCCGCCCGCAGGACTGCCGACCGTCCTGGTACAGGCCGCGAAGGTGCGTCCCCCGTTCGTGCCGCCCGCGTTCCGCGCCGCGCTCACCGAGCATCTGGGCGACCGGCTCACGGTGCACGACTTCGACTGCGACCACATGATCTCCCTGGCCCGGCCCGCCGAGACCGCGGCGCTCATCCGCACCGCGCTGACGACCACGTGACCGCGCGGGCGCGGACCTCAGCAGCTACGAAGGAATTCCGACACGACCGGGGGCGCATGCGATGGCGACGACCGATGCCGAGATCGAACGAGTCCGCGAGCTGGTGGCCCTGATTCCGCCCGGCCGGGTGGCCACCTACGGCGATATCGCCGCGGCGGCGGGCTTGTCCACGCCGCGCACCGTCGGCTGGATCATGCGCACCGATTCCGCCGACCTGCCCTGGCACCGGGTGCTGCGTGCCGACGGCCGCCCGGCTCCGCACCTGGCGGGTCGGCAACTCCGACGCCTGGCCGCGGAGGGGTGCCCGATCCTCGACGACCGCGTGGACCTGCGCCGTGCCCGCTTCGATCTCGCCGGCGATCAGTCCTCGGGCGACTGATCCCGATCGGTCGCGATCCCGAGGAACACCTGCACGCTCTCGGAGCGGTCCGGGAAGTCGGCCCGGAACATCTGCACCGCCACCGTGCGAGGGCATTCGGTCTCCGGGTCACGCAGGTGCAGCAGCGGCCGGTCCCGGCCGTAGGCTGGAATGCCCTCGTCCCAGATCCGCCGGAAGAACTCGTAGCGGCCCAGATCCGCGAGCAGCTCGCTCGCGGCGACACCGGTCCCGGACCCCGCGATGAGGCCGCGCAGCCAGCGCACCAGTAGGCGGGTCTCCTGCTCCCATTCCACCAGGACCCGCCGCGCCGATTCGTCACCGAGCAGCCAGCGCAGCATATTGCCGTCGTCGGTGATTCCGGGAAAGGCCCGCGCGAAACTGCCGTTGCAGGCAAGCACATTCCATCCGATGTCGAGGTAGGCGGCGAGGTTCGGTTCGTGCAGGACGAGTGCCTGGCGCAGGTCGTCGCTGAGCCCGCCGCGCAGCTCGTCGGCGGTAACGCGCTCGCGTACGTCGAATCCGGCGAGATCGAGCAGATACCGATACTCCACGGCGGAGAGCGGGCCGATCTGGTGCAGACAGCGCACCAAAGCCTGGAGCACTTCCTGGGTGGGGCGCTCGCGATTGCCGTTCTCCAGATGGGTGATGTAGCTCGCGCTCACCCCGGCATTGAATGCCAGCCTTTCGCGGGAGACCCGACGATTGTCCCGCAACCGCCGCAGTAAGTTTCCCAGTGTCGGCGGCTGCACCTCCCCCGCTCTGTCGACGCACCCCGAATTCGCTGCCATGGTTCTCCTCCGTCACGACCCATCGCCAGTCGTACCTAGATATAAGTCACCCGTATTTACTTGTCCACTAAGAGTTTTCACGGTATAGCGGCGGTCGGCCGGTAAATTTTCGTGGCAGTACAACGCAGAACACTTCGAGCTACCCCCCGGAGCCGCGTTGCGGAAGGCTTGCCCGCGCGGCGGTCCGCCGCTCCTGCGAAATTCCGTACTCGAGGACCTCCCGAATCAGGGAGTGCTCGAACCCGATTCGCCCGCCCGGGTCGAAGCGGATGACTCCGGCAGCCTGCGCGGCGGTGATGCGGTCCAGCAGCGCGGTTTCCGAGCAGCCGAGCAAGGCCAGCAGTCCGGCCACGTCGGCATCGTCGCCGAGCTGGGCGGCATAACGCAGCGTCCGGACCACCTCGGCGGGCAGCCGCTCGATCCGGGCGCGCACGATGTCGCGGACACGCGGCGGCAATTCGCGAATGTCGCCGTGCTGTGCCGCGATTCCGGCGAGTTCGCGCACGAACAGCGGATTGCCGCCGGTGCGTTCGCGCAGTGCGGCGATGGTGGCGCGATCCACGGCCGTCCCGCCGGCCGCCCGCACCATGCGCGCCACGGTATCCGCGTCGACCCCGCCCAGTTCCTCCCAGGACACGGTACGGTCGGCCAGCGCGGTCACGGTGGCGCGCAGTTCCGGACCGGCCTCGGCCGGGCGCAGCGTCAGGACCAGCAGGACGGGCGCGCGACGCAGCCACGCGGTGAGCAGGCGCAGCAGGTGCAGGGTCACCGGGTCGGCGTGGTGCAGATCCTCGAGCACCAGGGCGACCGGCCGGGCGGCCGCGACCGTCCGGCAGCGCTGCGCGATCGCCCGTGCGACCTCGAAATAACGTGCCGACGAGAGCGATTCGGCGAATCCGGCGGGGCCGTCCAGGCTCGCGGCGATATCGGCCCAGGCCCGCGCGGGCGGCCCACCGTCCACACAGCGACCGGTCGCCACGATCCACGATCGCCGCCGCAGCTCGGCCGAGACCGACTCCGCCAGATACGTTTTGCCCATGCCCGCCGCACCGGCCAGCCACACCGGGCGGGCTCCGCGCGCCCAGGCTTCGGCGGCGGCCGCGAGCACGGCGGCGTACTGCCGCGGGTACCCGGTGTTCTCACCGCCCGAGACGCCTCGATCCAGCGCCGAACCAGGCTCCGCGGCATCCGATTTCGCGATCGGACGAATCACCGGACCGAACTCGAGCGCATCGGCCTGGTTGAGGATGGCCGACTCCAGGTCCCGCAGCCGCCGCCCCGGATATACGCCGATCTCCCGCACCAGATATTCACCGGCGCGCCGCAATGTGGCCAGCGCCTCCGCCTGCTGACCGAGCCGGTACTGCGCGATGGCCAGCAGGCGCGCGCCCTCCTCCCGACCGGGTCGCTGGTCCAGCAGCGGCCGCAGCCCGGTGACCACCTCGGTGGGCCGGTCCAGCTCGAGCGCGGCCTGGGCGCGCAGTTCGGCGGCCAACAGGCGCAGGTCGGTGAGCCGGTCGGCCTCGCCGATCGCCCATCCCGCATCCGGGAACGATTCCAATGCCGCACCGTCCCAGCAGGCCAGCGCGGTATCGAGCAGTCGGCACCGGTCGGCCGGGGCGACGCCGATCCCCGATTCCCGGAGCCGGTCCTGGTAGGCGCGCAGCAGTGCCTCGAAGTACCAGGCGTCGACCTGTTCGACCGGGAGTCGCAGCGCGTAACCGCCGCCCTCGGACACCAGTACGGTGGCCGGCGCGCGCCGATGACGTCGCGGTTCGAAAACCGTTCGCAGCTTGTGGATCTGGACTTGGAGCACGGCGGCGGCACTCGGTGGCGGAGCCCCCTCCCAGATGTCGTCCACGAGCCGGTCCACCGACAGAGCCCTGCCGTGCGCCACCACCAGCCGTCCGAGCAGCGCACGCGGAAGACGACCGCGAATGGTGACGGGCATGCCATCGATCGCGACATGCAGCGGCCCCAGCACTCGTATCCGCCGATCGTTCATCACTTTTCCGGCCCGCCAAGTATTCTCACGCATTCGAGGCCGCAACTCGGCCGTTTGCTGAATATTAACGATTTGCCGAACTGCCAAGTCGTACTGTCCCGTTGGCGTGTCGCGGGCAATTCTCGAAATCACATCCGTGGAAGTAATCCCTTGTCCGCCCGAATCTTTCAGAGAGAACCACACAGAAAGTCACCGAGAAGCCGAGAGCCGGAAACTGTCTGTCATGCGTGAGAACGGCTTCGCCGCCACACTGCTCGGTTATCTGTCCGACCTCACCGAAACCATTGCCCGGCGCATCGATCGAATAGTGATCGCCCGCGCGTTCGCTCCCCAGGAGTCCGACGCTCCCGACGGGCTGTACCGAGACCGCTTCGGTGCGCTCTGGGAAAAGCATGCGGACGGGTGGCGACTGTGGTTGCGATCCGGCGCGGCTCTCGAAGTGCTCGCCTCCGAGGCGGATATCGCCCGCACCCTGCGCAGTTTCGCGCCCTTCACCCCGGTGGCCGTATGGCTGCGGCGCCGATGAGCGACGCGATCACCAGCGACCGGATCACCGCGGACTTGTCCTATCCCGCCATCGATCGGCCCGACCTGTACGACCGGCTCGATGCCGCCACCGCGCCCGGGGGCCGGGTGGTGCTGCTCAGCGCGGCGGCCGGAACCGGCAAGTCCGTCGCCGTCGCGGACTGGATTCGCCGTCGGCCGCCAGCGGCCGGTACGACCGTCACCTGGGTGGACGTCACCGAGCCCGCCGCGGATCCCTGTGCCGCGCCGCGCGGTTCCGGCGGGCCGAGCCTGCTGGTCGTGGACGATGCCCAGCGAATCACCGATCCTGCCGCACTGGCCGCATTGGAAGCGCGACTGCGCCGACTGCCGGGCACGATGACGGTCGTGCTGTGCGCCCGCATCGACCCGGCGCTGCCTTGGCACGCCTTGGAACTGCGCGGACGTGTCACCCGGATCGGCGCCGCCGAACTGGCGCTGACCGTGGCGCAGACCCGGGCATTGTGCGCCCAGCACGGCTACCACCCCGAGGACGGCGAGCTGGCGGCGCTGCGGGAGTCGACCGGCGGCTGGGCGGCACCGACGCGAATCCTCGCCGCGCGGCTCGCGCTCGATCACCCCGCGGGGCGATCGGTCGCGGACCTGCGCACGCATCCGCCGCGAGCGCTGTCGGATTTCCTCACCCGGGAGGTGCTCGATCCGCTGCCCGCCGAACTGCGCCGATTCCTGTTGTGCACCGGCGCCCCCGCGGCGTTCACCACCGAACTGGCCGCGGTGCTGGGTGGACCCTCGGCACAGCTGCTGCTGCGGGAGTTGGAACGTCGCAATATTCCGATCACCCGAATCGTCCGCGACGACGGTCTCTGGTTCGAGCACCACCCCCTGCTGCACGCCCAGCTCCGTGCCGAATTGCCGCGACTCGGCGCGGAACTCGTCGCCGAGCTGGATTCGCGGGCCGCGCGGTGGTTCGACGACGCCGGCCTGCCGCTGCCGGCGCTGCCGCACCTGCTCGATGCCACCGCGACCGACCGCCTGGCCGACTGCCTGCGTCGGCACGGCATGACAATGGTGCTGGACGGCGACGGTCCCACCCTGTTCGCGCACCTCGACCGCGCGCGGCCGGAGCTGT
>NZ_JASCXP010000412.1:0-6700 GCF_030010695.1 Nocardia sp. CC201C | reverse complement strand
CCTCCGGCGGGTTCGTCGCGGTCGCGCCGGTGAAGGTCGCGAGCTCGGTTTCGTTGACTATCAACGGATCACACCGATGCAGGAGATCGGTGGGCAGTTCCGCCGCCGGGGCGGCGTTGAGGATGAACCGCCGTGCGCGCCGCGCCGCCCAGGCCACCACCCGAACCGGCACCTCCAATTGCGCCACCACCACGTCCGCGTCCGCGATCAGCCGGGCCGCGGTGGCGGCGTCGAGTTCCGCATCGGTCTCCCACTGGAAATTGGCGGCCGGGTCGACCACGATCTGGTTCTCACCGGAGGCGACGGTGATGTAGGCCGTTCCGGTGTGGGCGCCCGGCACCTCGCACACCGCCTCGAGTCCGACGCCGTACTCACGCAGCGACTTCCGTAGCGAGGGGTCCGGCTCCGCACCGATTCGGGCCACGAATTCGACGCGCCCGCCAGCTTTGGCCGCCGCCACCGCCTGATTGGATCCCTTGCCGCCCAGATTGGTTCGCGTGCCGACCGCGAGGACGGTCTCACCGGGGGTGGGGAGCCGCGGCACCTCGCACACCACATCCCGATTGACCGACCCGAGCACCACCACCGTCACGAGGCCACCTCGGCGACATCGAGGTTGCCGGGTGCGGCACCGGTGATCAGCGCGACCAGCCGGTCACCGTCCACTTCGTCGATGCGATGTGCGGCAACGGATCTGCCGCGCCGCAGCACCACTACGTTGTCGCAGATGCGCAGCACCTGGTCGAGATCGTGGCTGATGATCAGCACCGTGACGCCGCGCTCGCGCAGCCCGCGCACCAGCTGTTCCACCGCGGCCGTTTCCCGGACACCGAGTGCGGCGGTGGGCTCGTCCATGATGACCATGGACTTACCCCAGGCCACCGCCCGCGCGATGGCGATGCTCTGGCGCTGACCGCCGCTCATCCGCCGGACGGTGGTGCGCACCGACGGCACGTCGACATCCAGGTCGCGCAGGATCTCCCCGGCGCGGGCGATCATGGCCTTGCGGTTGACGATGCCGAGCGGATACACCAGCTCGCGATTGAGGAACAGGTTCTGCCAGACGGTCAGGTCGTCGATGAGCGCCAGATCCTGGTAGACGGTCTCGATACCCATCCGCCGGGCATGCTCGGGCGAGCGCAACCGCACCGGCTCGCCGCGGAACAGTATCTGCCCGGTGTCGGGCGGCTGGACGCCGGTCAGGCAGCGCACCAGCGTCGACTTGCCCGCGCCGTTGTCGCCGACCAGTGCGGTGACCTCACCCTCGGGAATCGTCATGCTGACCCCGGCGAGCGCCCGTACCGAGTCGAACGACTTGGTGAGATCTCGTGCCTCCAGCAGTGGAATCGCCATGTGCTGACCTACTTTCGGAAGCGGGCGATGCCCGCGGCGAGCAGCAGTACCGCGCCGACCGCGACCGGCTGGTAGTACTGCGAGATGCCGAGAATGGTGAACCCGTTGATGAGCGAGGTGAAAAGCACCGCCCCGCAGACGGTTCCGAGGACCGATGCCTTGCCGCCGGACAGCGATGAGCCGCCCAGCACCACGGCCGCGATGGAACTCAGCAGATAGGTGGTCTGCAACGACGGATCCGCCCCGCCATTGCGGGCGACCAGCATGACACCGGCGATACCGCACAGCAATCCGGACATGGCGTAGGCGAACAGGCGAATCCGGTTCACCGGAATCCCGGTGTCCCGGGCCGCCTCCAGCCGACCGCCGGTCGCGAGCAGATGGGTGCCGATCCGAGTCCGGAAGATGATCACCGCCACCGCCAGCGCGGCCAGCAGCGCCAGTAGCCAGAACCAGCGCACCGGGCCGATGCCGTCGAGTGCGAGCCGTTGCAGGAACTGGGAACTCACCGCCTGCGTATTGCCGTGCGTCAACAGCAGCGTGATGCCGTTGAGCACGCTCAGCATGCCGAGGGTCACCACGAAATCGGTCATGCCCAGCCGACCGACCAGCACCCCGTTGACGACGCCGACCGCCAGTCCGCCGAGAATCGCGCCGGTGATGCCGATCGCCAGCGGATAGCCCTGCGCGGTCAGATAGCCGAGAATCGCGGCGGCCCACGGCAGGTTGGCTCCCACGGACAGGTCGATGCCACCGGCCGTGATCGCGAACTGCTGGCCCAGGGCCAGCACGGTCAGAATGGTCGAGGCGACGAGCAGGTCACTGATGTTGTCCAGCGTCAGGAAGTGCGGGGTGGCGATGAAGAACACCACCCAGAGCACCACCAGGGCCAGGGGAGCCGCGAATTCCGCGATTCTGGACAGGATCTCGGTGCGTCCCGCGCGCTCGCGCGAGTCGACCGATGCGGTGTCCACGATGGCCGTCACTTGTCCAGGAGCCCTTCGATCGGGTTGTCGAAGGCGACGATCGGGCGCGGGAACGCCTCGATCTGCTGTTCGACATTGTCCGCGCCGATGAACGCGATCGGGGCCACGACGCGCGAGGGCAGGGTCTTGCCCTGGTGCAGGGCCAGGCACCCCTGCACGGCGAGTTGGCCTTCCGCATAGGGGTATTGGGTCACGGTGCCGTACAGATCCCCGGACCGCACGGCGTCGAGAGCGGCCTGGATGCCGTCGACCGAGATCACCTTGATCTGTTCCGACTTGCCCGCGTTCTTGATCGCCTGTGCCGCACCGAGTCCCATGGTGTCGTTCGCGGCGAAGACACCGGTGATGTCCGGATGCGCCCGCAGCATCGCCTCGGTGACCTGGAGGCCCTTGTCCTGCTCGTAGTCGGCGGGCGCCTTCTGCACGATCTCCAGCTTGCCCGCCACGGCGTCGCTGAAACCCTGGTCACGGTTGATGCCGTTCTGCTCGCCCGCGATGCCCTGCAGCATCACCACCTTGCCGCTGCCGCCCAGCGCCTGCACCATCCGCTCGCCGGCGATCCGACCGGCATCGAGATTGTCCGAACCGATGAAGCTGGCGTAGCTGACACCCGCCGCCTCGGACGCCTTCGCGTCGATCTGGGTGTCGAGGTTCAGGATCGGAATGTCCTTGCGCGCGACCGGCGTCAGCGGCGTGATCACATTGGTGCTGTTGACCGGGACCACGCCGAAGCAGTCGTAACCCTGGGCCGCCATGGTGGAGATCTGGGCGTTCTCGCCGTCGGCATCGGTCTCGGACTGTCCGGCCTGGACGTCGACCCGCACGCCCAGCGCCTCCGCCTCGGCCTTCGCGCCGTCGCGCAGCGCCGCCCAGTACGGGTTGGTGAAGTTCCGGGTGACGATCGCGATCTTGAAATCGTCGGAGCCGGAGTCATCACCGCGGCCGCAGCCGGTCGTCAGTGCGGCAACCGCGGTGACCAGGGCGACAGGTATCAGAGCGCGGCGAAATCGTGCATTCATCGTGAACCGACCTAATCTGTTTCGTAGTATCAACTCGTGTTGATCAACACGAGTTGAATGACAGTGTGTGATGCGGGTCACGAGCTGTCAAGGGGCTGGTCTTTCACCGTCGGCCGGTTCGATGCTTGGATGGACGGTGCGCGAGAAGGAGATGACTCGATGGCGGTCACACGGGCCGACGTGGCTCGGCTGGCGGGTACGTCTCCGGCGCTGGTCAGTTATGTGATCAATGGCGGTCCGCGACAGGTCGCGCCGGCGACCCGGGCCCGCATCGAGGCCGCCATCGCCGAACTCGGCTACCGGCCCAATATGTCCGCCCGCAGCCTGCGCACCAACCGCGGCCACGCCCTCGGCATGGTGATCCCGGACGGGGCCAATCCGTTCTTCGCCGAACTGTCCGCGGTGATCGAGGCGGCGGCGTTCGCGCGCGGGTATCCGCTCTTCGTCGGCAACGCGGATGGAGACCCCGCGCGCGAGCAGGCCTATGTGCGCTCGTTCATCGACCGCCGCGTCGAAGGGCTGCTGGCGATTTCGTCCGCGTGGGAGACCGGTATCGCCGATGCCTGCGAGCAGGCCGGGATGGTGCTGGTCGCCTTGGACCGCATCATCGACCCGACTCGGTGCACGCATGTGCTGTGCGATTCGGTGGCGGGGGCGCGACAGGCCGTGGACCATCTCATCGACCATGGTCACCGCCGGATCGCCTGCTTGAGTGGACCGCATGTCTCCACGGCCGAGGATCGGGTGCGGGGATATCGGAATGCCTTGGCGGCCAAGGGCTTGCCCGAAGGCGTCATTGTGCGCACCGATTTCGGCGGCTCGGCCGGGTACCACGCGCTGGCCGAGTTGACAGCCGGTCCGAAGCCCCCGACCGCCGTATTCGTCACCAGTGACCTCCAGGCCATGGGGATGCTCCGCGCCGCCTACGACACGGGGTTGCGGGTTCCCGACGATCTGGCCGTTGTCGCCTTCGACGGCATCGAATACTCCCGATACACCCGCCCCGGCCTGACCACCATGGTCCAACCGGCCCGCCGCATGGGAGAACTGGCGGTGGACCTGCTTCTCGAGCAAATAGAAAGCAGCGCACCCGATCCCGGCATCATCCGCCTCGCCGCCGAATTGCGCACCCGCGGGTCCTGCGGCTGCTCGGACGAATTCTGAGGCTGCCGAGCGCGGATGCGTGTGCGGCGGTCGTGCGCGGTGACCGACTGCGACCAGGCGACAGCGGCCGCGCGCCGACGAACGGACGGTCGCGGTCGCTGCCGGGTGGCTCGGCCCTCGATCGCCGCGGGGATGACCGTGATGGGGACGACACCGCCCGCGACCGCTGCGGGCCTGGCTCAGCCCGCGACCGCCAGGTGCTGCAAGCGCGCGCCGAGCACCGTCAATCCCAACGCCACGAGCAGCAGTGCCGCCAGCGTCCACGCGAGGGCCGAAAACCCGTGCGGCGCGGTGACGGAGGCGACGATCGGACCGACGGTGGCTCCCACGTAGAAGCTGAACATGGCGACCGAGGAGGCGGCGGCCCTGGCGTCGCCGCCGAGTTCGCCCGTGGTTTGGAGAACCGCCGGGGCGATAACGCCGAGACCGCCGACGAGGACGGCGAGCAGGGCGGTCAGGATGCCGATGTGACTGCCCTCGAAGGTGGCGGCCACCATGGCCGCCGCGGCCACCAGGGTGCCGAGCATGATCTGACGGTGTTTGGTGAGCCGGGCGAGCGGCACGGCGAGCAGCGGCAGCGCCACCATGACCGGCAGCGCGCCCGCGCGCAGGGCGAGCAGTTCGCCCGAACCGTGGACCAGGCCGGTGATCTCGATGCCGGTGTAGACACCCACCATGACGGCCATGGACAGTGCGCCTGCGATCAGCAGAGGCAGCAGTGGCCTGATTCGTAGTACCGCGGGCACGGTGGCGTAGCTGTGCAGCAGCGGTCGATCCGTGCCGGTCGGCGCGTCGGGCACCATGACCGCGCGCAGCGCCAGTGCCAGCGCCGCGAAGGCCACCGCAGACCCGAGGAACATGGTGCGCCACGGGAGCGAGGCGACCACGGCCTGCGACGCGATCTGCGCCAGCACCGTCGCGGCCAGGAACGAGGTGGCCACCGACATGGTCACGACGGCGCGATGCGCGGGCGTGATCCGCGTGGCCACATAGGCCATGATCGCGGGCGGTATCGAGCCGACCACCAGGCCCTGGACGACCCGCAGACCGATGGCGATCGGCGCGCTGAGAGCCAAACCGGTCAACAGGGTGACCACTGCGGCGGCGAGCATCCCGGTCATCAGCACACGCCGGTGGCCGTACCGGTCCGACAGCGGGCCGAAGGCGACGAAACCGCCCGCGTACCCGAAGGCGAAGGCGCTGATGATCCACGTCATGGCGCTCGCGCTCACCTGCCAGTCGGACTGCATGGCGGTGAACAGCGGAATCGGTATGTACATCTGCCCTGTCGCCAGTAGGGCGGACAGCACGAAGACCGGTAGCGTGCGCGCGGTGTGGGCGCGGTGCGTGGCGGTCGAGACCTGGGTGTCGGTCGAATTCGGCAGGGCGGTGGTCGGCATGGTGACGACGGTAGGACGCCGGTGACCATCATGTCAACCAAATAGTTGGATTAGTGGATGTTAGAGTCGCCGTCATGAACGCTCCGGCCAAGCGCAGTGACGCGACCAGGCGGGCCCTGCTGCGTGCGGCCCGCGCGGAATTCGCCGAGTACGGCCTCGCGGGCGCGCGCGTGGACCGCATCGCGGAGGCGGCGGGGGTGAACAAGGAACGCATCTACGGCCTGTTCGGCAGCAAGGACAAGCTGTTCGACGTCATCCTCATCGACACCATGCGCGAGTTCCTCGAGGTGGTGCAGCCGCTGTCGGAGACCGAACCGGGCGAGTACGTGGGCAAGCTCTTCGACTACCACCGCGCGCATCCGCAGCTGCTGCGGCTGCTGCTGTGGGAGGGCCTGCACCGTGGTGCGGACGCGCACGATATCGACGGCTGGCGCGCCGATCACTATGTGCGCAAGTTCAATCGGGCCCAGGAGCAGTTCGGTGTGGACGAACGCCGGGCCGGTTTGGTGCTGCTCGCCCTGTGCGGGCTGGCCAACTGGTCGCTGGCGGTGCCGCAGACCACCCGACTGCTGCTCGGCGAGGCGGCCGACGACACCGAGGCCACCAAGCGGTTCATGGCCGACTTCGCGCGATCGGCCATGCGGGCGGGGCGCGGGGACCTCGAACTGGTCAATACCTTGACCGACGAGGCTCCCGCGCATAGCGAGGATGTGCGTGCGGCCGCGCTCAGCGAGGACGTACGTGCGGGCGGAGTGGTCGCCCCCGCCCCCCGCCCCCC
>NZ_JASCXP010000411.1:0-6700 GCF_030010695.1 Nocardia sp. CC201C | reverse complement strand
GCGTGTACTCGCGCGTCTCGCCCACCTTGGCGTCGATCAGAGCGCCGCCCAGCGGCGAGTTCGGCGAGTAGGTTTCCAGGTCGGCGCGGCCCAAACCCTCTTCGCGGGTCGCGATCAGGAACGTCTCGGTATCGGTCTCGTCACCGTCGTAGTAGACCTTGACGACGGAACCCGGCAGGGCGACACCCGACTTGCTCGGCGGCACACCCACCTTGGCGTTGTTGAGCAGTTCCTGCAGCTGGCGGATGCGCGCCTCCTGCTGGCCCTGCTCTTCACGCGCGGCGTGGTAGCCGCCGTTCTCCTTGAGGTCGCCTTCTTCACGGCGTTCGTTGATTTCGGCCGCGATGACCGGACGGTTGGCGATGAGCGCGTCGAGTTCGCCCTTGAGCCTCTCGTGCGACTCCGGGGTCAGCCAGGTCACGTTCGTCTCAGTCATCTCGATCACTCCCTAGTAGTTGTTCCCGGCATGCCGGGATTCCCTGATACCCGTCGCCGAAACCGCCTCGAGCGGGCACAGCGACAGTGAGCGGCTAGAGCGATCTCTGGGGGAGGTACCCGACAGCGCTGGCCGCCAATGCAGCAAACACGGCTCCGAGGTCCGGAACCGTGTGTCGGGTCATTTTAGCACGATTCGGAAATGCGCAGGTAGAAGCGCCAAAGCGGGTCGCTTACCGGACTTTTCAGCCAGCGTGCAGGTAGGCGGGTACCTTGTCGCTACAACCGTAGACGCTGGCCGCGCCCGTACGGGCCGAGGTGCGGATGACGGTATCGATCCGGACGGTTTTGTCCGTTGAGCCCGCGATCAGCACTTCGCGGCGGCCGACCTCGACCTGGTCGGGGTCCAATGCCCGAACGTAGCACACGACCGGTTTGTTCGGATCCGCACGCGTGACCTTGAAGTCGAGGGTCACGGTGGAGTCGTCGATGATGTCGTAGCCGATGCGCTCGGCCACGATGTCCTGCGGTCCGTACTGGCGATAGCCCAGGTAGGCGACCACGAGACCGGCGACGACGACCAGAACGCCGAGCAGGATCAGGACCGATCGGGGGGCCTTGCGCGGTGCTGTTCCGTACCGGTCGGCCGGTCTCTGGATCACCACTGCGCGCTCCCGGGGGGTAGGTCGGAACAAATAACAATCGGATGGAACTATAGGGAATGAAGATCTGACACCCCCTGCCTGGACTACCCGGCGGAGAGCATTGAGGTGAAGACTGTGATCGGTGAGGTGAACGAGAAGTGAGCGGACTTCGCCTCATGGCGGTGCATGCCCATCCCGACGACGAATCCAGCAAGGGCGCGGCGACCACGGCCCGCTACGCCGCGGAAGGGCACGAGGTCCTCGTCGTCACCCTCACCGGCGGTGAGCGCGGCGACATCCTGAACCCCGCCATGAACATCCCCGGCATTCTCGACCGGATTTCCGACGTGCGCCGCGAGGAGATGGCGGAGGCGGCCAAGGCGCTCGGCGTCCGGCAGACCTGGCTGGGATTCGTGGACTCCGGGCTGCCCGAGGGTGACCCGCTGCCGCCGCTGCCCGAGGGCTGCTTCGCGCTGGTGCCCCTCGACGAGGCCACCGAGGCGCTGGTGAAGGTGGTGCGCGAATTCAAGCCGCACGTCATCACCACCTATGACGAGATGGGCGGCTACCCGCACCCGGACCACATCATGTGCCACAAGGTGTCGGCGGCCGCGTTCGACGCCGCGGGCGATCCCGAGCGCTTCCCCGACGCGGGCGAGCCGTGGACGCCGCTGAAGCTGTACTACAACCACGGCTTCAGCCTGGCCCGGCTGGAACTGTTCGCCGAGGAGTACGAGCGCATCGGCGAACCGTTCCCCATGCAGGACTGGATGGACCGCATGCGCAAGTACGCCGCCGAGCGCGGCGATATCATGGCTCGGGTCACCACCCAGGTCGAATGTGCCAAGTACTTCCCGCAGCGCGACGACGCCCTGCGGGCGCACGCCACGCAGATCGACCCGAACGGCGCGTTCTTCGCGATTCCACTGGAGATGCAGCAGCGGCTGTGGCCCACCGAGGAGTTCGAGCTCGCCCAGACCCGGGTGCGCACCGCCATCCCGGAGACCGACCTGTTCGCCGGAATCGAAGACGCCGACGAGGAAGCCCCCCGATGATCACAGCCCTGCTCGCCCAGACCCCCGGCACCCCGACCGGTCCGGAGTTCGGCAAGGCGTCCCCGCTGGGCCTCGTCATTGTCCTGGTGCTGCTGGCGGGCACGGTGCTGCTCATCTGGAGCATGAACAAGCACATCAAGAATCTGCCCGCCACCTTCTCCCCGGAGCATCCGGAACCGGACCAGGCGGCGGACGAGGGCACCGACCCCGGAGCGGTGCACGCCGACGCGAAGACGGTCGAGCAGGGCCTGAAGAACGAATCCTCGGGCGCTTCCTGAGCGTCGCCCGACCCGATCGGAGCCCGTGCCGGACATCCGGCGCGGGCTCCGATCGTGCGTAGCGGAAGTTTGGTCGCCCTGAGAGCCGGTACCTGTGCACTCGGGCGCGGTGGACGACTGTAGTGGTAGCGACCCGGACGTCGCATCCGATTTTCGGCGGGCGGGCGGCGACACCTCTGCGGATGTCGTCGCTCGACCGGGCGGCGATATCGACACCGCCGGTGCGCGCGCCGCACCGGTGTCCAGCCGGACGCGGTCTCCCGGCTCGACGCCGAACAGTGCTGCCGCGCAACGATCGTCAACTCTGACGCCAGGTCACACCGGGCACGAAGTACACGTCGTAACGCTGTTGCTCCGGCAGCAGGCTCGCGAATTCGGCCTGTCCGTGTCGGATGCGGCCGAGCTGGCGGAAGTATTCGAACCGGTCCACTCCCGGCCCGAGGACGATGAGCACGTCGGCCGTCGATCCGGGTGCCGCGCCGAAGGCGTGCGGCATGCCCGGCGGCACGATGATCAGGCTGCCCGCCGTCACGGTCGTGGATCGACCGTCGAGGTAGAACTCCATGGTGCCGTCGAGGATGTAGAACAGTTCCGCGGACCGGGCGTGACAGTGCGGTGCGGCGCCGTCCGCGCCGGGGCCGAGGGTCAGTCGGTTGACGCTCAGCGCGCCCGCGGTGTCACCGGCCTCGGCGAGCAGGTGGAAGGCGCCGCCGTGCGGCAGTGTCACGGTTTCGGCGGTCGCGTTCGGGACGATCAGGGCGTCGGCGGTGGTGGACGACATGGTGTGCTCCTTCGTTCGGTGCCGATATCAGTGCACCTCGGGAAGAAAGCGGGAACCAGAAGCGGTTGCCGCACACAGTGATCACGAATCCAGATCGGTCGGAGGCACGGTGGAACTGCGGCAGCTCGAATACTTCGTGGCCGTGGCGGAGGAGGGCGGCTTCGGCCGGGCGGCGCAGCGGTTGACCATCGTGCAGTCGGCGGTGAGCCAGCAGATCGCGCGACTGGAGCGCGAGTTCGGGGTGCGCCTGTTCGACAGGTCGACCAGGCATGTGCGGCTCACCGGGGCGGGGGAGCGGTTGCTGATGGAGGCGCGGGCCGTGCTGGCCGCTGCGGACCGCGTGCGCGAGGTCGCGACCGATATCGCGGCGGGGGCCGATGGCGTACTGCGAGTGGGCACCCTCCACGCGCCCGACGACCGGGTCTACCGCGCCCTGAACGAATTGGCCGGAATCGCACCACGCCTGCGGGTGCGCCCCCGGCGGCTGCCTCCGGCCGAGCGGCTGGCCGCGGTGCGGGCGGGTGAATTGGATGCCGCGCTGGTGCGCGCCCTGCGTCACGCGCCCGGCCTCGAGGTGCTCGAGGTCTGGGACGATCCGCTGTACGTGGCGCTGCCCGCCGCCCACCCCCTCGCCGCGCATCCCGGACTGCGGCTCGATCAGCTGGGGCGAATTCCCCTGCGACTGGCGGCCCGTGCGGCCAATCCCGCGTTCCACGATCTGATCACCGAGTCGTGCCGGACCGCCGGTATCGCCCCGCCCGCCGGTCCGCCGTTCACCACCTTGCAGCAGACGCTGGCCGAGATCGCTTCCGGCACACCGTCGTGGACGGTGTTCTACGCGGTCTCCACCCTGCCGCGCATGCACGGGGTGGCGATCGTGCCGTTGACCGGACTGTCGGTGACCACGGCGCTCGCCGTGCCGCCCGGCCCACCCACCCCGGCCGTCCGGCATCTGCTCGAGGCATTGCGCCGCACCCCGATCCGGGCGGTGTGAATCGTTCCGCGCATGGTGCACGCTCGTCGCGGGGCCGTCTTCCCGGCTCCCGAAGTCAGGACGCGCAGGCGGCGGCGTGCGGCGTTTCGGATGCACCCTGGTCGGTGTGACTGGTGGGTACGGCGCGGCCTACCGGTGTGCTGGCCACTCGGGCTCGGCCGCGGTCACTGCGTGCGTCCCACTCCTCTGTCCACGCGTCGAACGGTGTGACGGCCGCGTACTGGCCCGAGCCGAGCGGGCCTCCCTCCGCTGCGGCGGGTGCCGGAGCGGCCGTGCGATCGGCTCTCACCACTGGCCGGGCACGTACTCCCCACCCGGGAGCCCCGCGATGACATTGAGGCGATTCCAGGCGTTGATGGTGGCGATCAGGCCGATCAGTGCGCCGATCTGGTTGTCGTCGTAATGCTTGCGGATCTCGGACCAGGTCTCTTCGGCGACGCCGCGGCCGTTGTCGGCCAGGCGGGTGCCTTCCTCGGTGAGCGCGAGGGCCGCGCGTTCGGCCTCGGTGAACACCGTCGACTCGCGCCAGGCGGCGACCATGGCCAGGCGCAGCGGCGTCTCGCCCGCGTGCGCCGCGTCCTTGGTGTGCATATCCAGGCACATTCCGCAGCCGTTGATCTGGGAGGCGCGGATCTTCACCAGCTCCTGGGTGGCCATGGGCAGTGTGGACTCGTCGATCACGCGGGCCGCGGTCACCAGGCGCTTGGTGAACTTGGCGGCGACTTCGTTCTCGTACAGGGCGAACCGGGTCATCGTCTTCTCTTTCCTGTTCGGGTTCGTGGTGCTTCGACAGGTTGACGACGCGGTCGGCCGAGGTGTGACATCGCTCGGCGATACAGTGCGGGGAGCTGATCGGGAGGAGCCGAGATGACGAAGCCGCCACTGTTGTTGCTGCACGGCGTGACCATGTCGGGGCGGGCGTGGAAGGAGCTGTCGCCCAGCCTGTCCGAACGCCACGACGTGCTCGCCCCGACGCTGCGCGGGCATCGGGGCGGCCCGCCACCGGAGCGGCGGCCGGTGCGAGTGCGCGACCTGGTCGACGATATGGAGCGGCTGCTCGATGAGAAGGGTTGGGAGACCGCGCATCTGGCCGGTAACTCGCTCGGCGGGTGGATCGCGGTGGAACTCGCCCGGCGTGGTCGGGCGCGCACCGTCTGCGCGCTGTCGCCCGCCGGGTTCTGGTCGGCCGGAGACGAGGAGCAGACGCACGGCACCACGATCCTGCGGTGGCTGGCTCGATTGGCCTCGGCCACACACACTCTCGCGCCGGTGGGGCTGGCCGTTGCGCCGGTGCGCACACTGGTGCTGCGCTCGGTCGCCCAGCACGGCGAGCGGCTGTCCCGCGCGGACGCCACCGCCGTCGTGCGCGATCTCGTCGGCTGCGCGGTGACGGGCGACATCCTGTCCTCCACCGAGGAGATCGCACCCCTGGACCCGGTGCCGTGCCCGATGACGATCGCCTGGTCGGAGCATGACCGTATCCTGCCGCTGGACGTCAACGGGGCTATCGCGCGGGAACGGGTGCCTGGGGCGCGGTTCGAGGTGCTCACCGGGGTGGGTCACGTGCCGATGATCGACGACCCGGCTCGGGTGGTCCGCGTCATCGAGGCCGCCACGGGTGTGCGCGACGCTTCCGGAGCGTCGGGGGAATAGCGCGTGGTTCGGATTCGAACGGGTCGTCACCGGGGTGGGTAACACGCCGTCTCGTGCGGCCGACGGTATTGATACAGGCCGACCGGTCGGCCCGTCGTGTCCGGCGTGATCGACAACCGTGGTAGACACCGCCGGTAGCAGTGCACGACAGCTCGTAGACAACCGCCCGACGTCGAGTGGAGTACGACCATGAAACGCACGATCCGGTACCTGACCGCCGCCACCTTCCTGGGCGCGGGCGTGGCCGTCGCCGCCGCACCCGCCAATGCCGAGCACCCCGGCAGCCCGTGCCAGCTCGGCTGGTCCAATGTGGAGCCGCGCTCCTGTGAGCAGAACAGCTTCAACCTCGCTCCCACCTGGACCCTCGGCAACGGATTCTGTGCCGGGATGTTCACCACCGGCGGCACCGCCTTCGACGGCCCGCTCTACGAGTACTCCGAGGCCCCCGGTGCCACGCATGCGGTGGTCCTGCGCATCACCCAGGGCTTCTCGCCCGTCGGCTACTGGGGGCCGCAGTTCCTCGCCTGCGATGTCACCGCCGTCGTCGACTGGCACAACCTCGACACCGGTCAGTCCGGCAGCGTCAGCCAGTTCGTCCCCGCGGGCCAGCGCTCGGCACCGGCAATCCTGGTGGTGCACACCGGGTCCGGGCGAGTGCAGCTCACCGTGCGGACCGACCGGCCCTCCATCCCGGCCACGGCCGAGGTCTTCGTGCCGTAACCGACCCGGCCGGACCGCCGCCCGTCGCGGGCGGCGGTCGAATCTCGCCCAGCGGGTGAGCCAGCTCGCGCACGGGTGTCGGTCAGTTCGCGCACGGGTGTCGGTCAGTTCGCGCACGGGTGTCGGTCAGTTCGCGCACC
>NZ_JASCXP010000410.1:0-6709 GCF_030010695.1 Nocardia sp. CC201C | reverse complement strand
TCATGGGCTCGGTCAACGCCGTCGCCACGGCCGCCGCCTTCCTCCCCGCCGCGCTGTGGTGGGCCTCCTACCGGCCCAACCCACTGTGGTGGCGCTTCACCCGCGCCTGGATTCCGCTGCTGGCCCTCGCCACCTGCTGGTGGGTCGTTCCGTTGCTGCTGCTCGGCCGGGTGAGCCCGCCGTTCCTGGACTACATCGAGTCCGCCGGGGTGACCACCCAGTGGGCCTCCCTGGCGGAGGTGCTGCGCGGCACCGACAGCTGGACCCCCTTCGTCTCCCCCGAGCGCATCGCCGGTGCGGTGCTGGTGACCCAGCCCGCCGCCGTGCTCGCCACCGGCATGCTCGCCGCCGCGGGCATGGCCGGACTCGCCCTGCGTTCCATGCCCTGGCGCGGCCGTTTCGTCCTGATCCTGTGCGTGGGCCTGGTCGGCATCTGCGCCGGCTACGTCGGGCAGTTGGGCGGCCCGTTCGCCGAACAGGTGCGGCTGTTCCTGGATTCCGGCGGCGCACCGCTGCGCAATGTGCACAAACTGGAACCGCTCATCCGCATACCGCTGGTGGTCGGCCTGGCACACCTGCTGAGCCGGGTGCCGCTGCCCGCATCGGTTCCGATGCCGGTGTGGCGCAAAGCCTTCGCCCATCCCGAACGGCACCGCATGGTGGCGGTGACGGCGCTCGTGCTCACCGCCCTGGCGCTGTCCACCTCGCTGGCGTGGACCGGGAAGCTGGCCCCGCGCGGCGCCTACGACGAGGTGCCGGGCTACTGGAAGCAGACCGCGCAGTGGTTGGCGCACAACGCCGCCGACACCCGCGCACTGGTGGTGCCCGGTGCGCCGTTCGGCAGCCAGGTGTGGGGCCTGACCCGCGACGAACCGCTCCAGGCCCTGGCGAGCACCCCGTGGGCGGTCCGGGACGCGGTGCCGCTCAATCCCCCCGGCGCCATCCGCGCCATGGATTCGGTACAGCGCCTCATCGCCGACGGGCGGCCGTCGGCGGGACTCGCGGCCACGCTGGCCGAGCAGGGCATCGGCGTGCTGGTGCTGCGCAACGATCTCGATCCGGAGACCTCGCGCTCGACGCGACCCATGCTGGCGCACCAGGCGATCGAGGGCTCGCCGGGACTGCGCAAAGTGGCGGAGTTCGGCGATCCCGTGGACACCAACGGGAAGGCCGACGGCCTGGTCTCCGACGGAGACCTGCGGCCGGGCTATCCGGCCGTCGAGATCTACCGCGTGCAGCCGCGGCCGGTGGGCACGCCCGCCGACATCAACAGCGGGACAGGCGCGCCGGAGTCCTTCCCGGGTGCGTACGAGGTGCCGTTGGACGGTGTGCCCGTGGTGCAGGGCGGTCCGGAGGTACTGGAGCGGCTGGCCCGCGATCCCGGTATCCCCGCCGGACCGACACTGCTGGCCGCCGATGCGGAGCGGGCCGGACTGCCCATCGAGGCGGTCACCGTCACCGATACCCCCATGGCCCGGGAGACCGATTTCGGGCGCGTCGACAACCACAGCTCGGCCGTGCGCGCGGAGGGCGATCCGCGACGGACCTTCAACCTGGTACCCGACTATCCGGTACCCGGCGCGCAGCTGGTGCGCGGGGAGTGGTCGGGGGCCACGATCACGGTCTCCAGTTCGGCGGGCGATGCCACCCAGCTCGGCGGTGCCGCGCCCGGCAGCTCCACCGCCGCGGTGGTCGACGGCGATCCGGCCACCGGCTGGCTGAGCAACGGCACCCAGACCGCCATCGGCCAGTGGCTGCGGCTCGATCTGGACGAACCGATCGACGCGGGCGCACTGCGGGTGACCACCAGCCGGGCCGCCATCGGTTCGCCGGTGAAGTGGCTGGAGGTGGCGACGGCCCGCGGCACGGTGTCCGCGCGTGTCGCCGAACCCGGTACGCCGGTGAACATCTCACTGCCGCCGGGACGGACACAATGGGTCAAGATCACCGCCCGGCAGACCGAGAACGGCTCGGGCGGTGGGCAGTTCGGCATCAGCGAACTCACCCTCGACGACTACGGGCGGCGCGACGATCCCGTGCGGGTGGATATCCAGCATCGCATCGTGCTGCCGCCCACCCCGGCGGGCGCCTGGATCGACGGCTGGCGGCTCGGCCAGGAATTCCCCGGCCGCAGCGCCTGTTTCGACGCACCGGACCGGATTCGATGCAGTAAGGCACTCGCACTGGCCGCCGAGGAGCCCGGCGTGTTCGAGCGCATGCTCTCGGTGCCCGAACCGCTGGCCGTATCGCCCGAGCTGATGGTCCGCACCCGGCCCGGACCCGCGCTGGAGCGGCTGCTCTCCGATCCGACCCGACCCGTCGCCCGCGGGCGCGCCGATGTGGCCGATCCGCGGGGCGCGGCCGTGGCGGCCACCGACGGCGATCCCCGCACCAGCTGGGTCGCGCCGGAGACCACGGTGCGAAACATCCTGGGGCCCAAGCCGACCCTGGTCATCGAACTGCCCGAGCCGACGCTGGTGACGGGCATCGCCATCACACCGTCACCGGGCGAACTGCCCGCCCATCCGACCTCGGTATCGGTGAATCTCGGTGACGGGCCGCAGATTCGCGAGGTGGATCCCGACTCCGGCGCCACCTCCCGCGTCGACCTGCATCCACAGGTCACCGACCGCATCGAACTCAGCATTCACACCTGGGATACGGTGCTCGACCGCACCGCACTGGGTTTCGCGCAGGAACAGCCGCCCGGCCTGGCGGAGGTCGCCGTCCTCGGACCCGACTACCCGGCCGCCGCAGACCCGGGCACACCGATCACCGTGGACTGCGCCAACGGCCCGACCATCGCCATGGCCGGCCGCACCCTGCACACCTCAGTGACCGGCACGATCGACGAATTGCGTTCCGGCGCACCGCTGCCCGCGCGCCTGTGCACCCCCGAGGAAGTGGCCGCCGACGCGCCGGACCTGCCGGTCGATGACGACTGGGACCGCACCGGCGGCGACCTGGTCGGCCTGCCCGCCGGACAGGTGGACGTGACGGTCGCGCCGACCGAACTCTTCACCGTCGACGAACTGCGCCTGAACCGTGCCGCGCTGGGCGGTTCGTACGCGCCGGCGACGGAAGAGAGTGCGGCAGCCGCTCCCACCCCGCCTCCGGCCGCTTTCGCCGCCCCCACCGGTGTCCGCGCCGCCCCCGGCACGCGTCTGCTGGTGCTGCCGCTCAGCACCAATGTGGGCTGGGAGGCGCATACCGCCGACGGCACCGCGCTCGAGCCGGTGGTGATCGACGGCTGGCAGCAGGCCTGGCTGGTTCCCGCGGATACCGAGGGGCCCATCACCGTCTCCTTCCCCGCCGACCGCTGGTACCGCCTCGCGATCTTCGGTGGACTGGTCCTGCTGGTGCCGCTCGCGGTGCTCGCGCTAGGGGGCTGGCTCTCGTACCGCGTGCGCGCGCTGCGCACCCCCGGCACCGGTCCGGCCGAGCCGCCCGCGAGTCACGCGACCGAGCCACACGCGGATGCTGCGGCCAAACTACTCGCGAGTGACGCGGCCGAGCCACACGCGCATAACGCGGACCAGCCGTACGCGGAGGCGGATACCCCAGCGATCACCAGGCACTCGGCCGCGCCCCGCACCTGGCGCAGCCGGACCGTGGGCGCACTGGGAATCACCGCCACGGCGGGGCTGATCTCCGGACCCGTCGGAATAGCGCTCGCCGCAACGGCTCTCGTCGCCAGCCACCTGCGTCCACGCCACTGGGACCGCATCCTCGTCGCGCTGGCGGCAGGCGGCACCGCCGTCTCCGCCGCCGCGCTCTCCACCGGCCCCTGGCGCTCCCCCGAGACCTATATGGGCGGCTCCCTCTGGACCCAACTCCCCGCCCTCGTCGCCGTCATCGCGGTCGCCGTCGCCGCCCTCCCCCCGGGCCGTCCCCGCTGACAGATCGAGGGGGAACTGGTAGCGGCATCGCCCGAGAGGTTCCCGCCACCAGTTCCCCCTCGATGCTCAGCCGAAGCGGCGCGCCCAGCGGCGGACGGGTTCCTCGATGAGGGCGTAGCTGGCGGCGGCCAGGGGGAGGGTGAGGGCGATGGTGAGGGCGAGGACCTGGGGGAAGTCGCCGCTGAAGGGGACGATGGCGAAGACCGGGAAGACGATGGAGAGTACGGCCAGGTGCCAGAGGAAGACGCCGTAGGACCAGCGGCCGAGCATGGCGGCGGTGCGGCTCTCCAGCCAACGGTGGCGGATATCGGGGCGCAGCACCAGGGGGGCGAGCAGGGTGAAGCCGATGATCGCGCCGAAGGCCATCTTCATGACGTACTGCCAGGGCGCACCCCGGGTGAGTCCGGGCAGGCCGCCCAGATCGGTGGCCGAGAGCAGCAGGGCCGCGGCCGCGATCGGCCACAGAATCCACGGATTCCCGGCGAGGCGGCGCAGCCGCGGCACCGCCAGGTCGGCCAGTTCGGCCAGCAGCATGCCCGCGGCGAACCAGGGCAGGTAGCCGGGCAGCCAGTTGTCGGAGTTGATGGCGTCCGGGGTCGGCACCGGAATGAGATTCCAAGTCAGACACAGTGTTCCGAAGGCGAGCAGCACCGGCACCCGCCAGCGCGCCCGCTCCCCGCGCAGCCACGCCACCGCGAAGGCCAGCAGCGGCAGCACCAGATAGAACGCCATCTCCACCGACAGACTCCACATCTGGGTGAGCCCGTCGGTCAGGGTGAGCGGCACGAATACCTGCACCAGGCCGAGATTCGCCAGCCACACCCGGAATCCGGCGGTGCTCGCCGCGGTCGGCAGCAGGATCAGCACCGCACAGACCACCGCCCAGTACGCGGGCAGGATGCGGGCCGCACGATGCAGCAGGTACCGCCGCGCGGTGGGCGCGGTGCCGAGTCCGCGCGCCGCGGCGGCGTGGGGCCGCCAGAGCAGGAATCCCGACAGTGCGAAGAACACCGCGACAGCCATGTCGAACCGCTCCAGCACACGCCCCACCACTGGCAAACTGGTCGCCCCGGTTTGGAATGCCACGTGGGTGACAACCACACCGAGCGCCGCCAGCCCGCGCATGCCCTCCAAGGCGGGCAGGAATCCGGCCCGTGATGTCCGCGCCCGGTGTGCCGCCGCCTCGGCTCCGGAGACCGCCGCGGCTGCCCGCTGGTCGATATCGCCGGGTGCGGGTCGGGCCGCGGTCGGCGCGGAGCCGCCGTGTCGCGGTGCCATAGCGAAAGCAGATGATGTCGCGGATGTCGGGCCGGTGGCAGCCGAAGTGGTCGCGCCGGTGGAATCGCCGCGCGGCGGTGCGGCCGTGTCCCCGCCCGCGCCGACGGGTGTGGAAGTCGACTCGATTGCACCCTCCACCTGCGCGGATTCGGCTTCTTCACCGACCGGTCGGGGGGGTTCGGAGGACGGGTGCAGGGTCGTGGTCATCGCGATCCAGTGTGCCTTGTCTGGCCTGATGTGAGCACTCCGTGTTTGACTTGGGGCCGTTTCGCGGGGATTTCCGGCCTCGGCGCAGCGTAAGGGCAGACCGGACTGTTAGTGTCGGGGCTCACGCGTGCTGCGCGGCGACCGCAGTACCGCGCCGGAACGACCTGTTCGACGACGAGGAGAACCTGCATGGCACTGAGTGCCGGTACCAGAAGGACAGTAGCCTGCCTACTCGTGGGGTTGGGCGCGATGCTGCTCGTCGCCGCGGTGATGATCCCCACCTATACGGTCAATCAGCTCGCCAAGACGCCGCTCGACCTGGAGATCACCACTGTCGCGACCAATGGACCCGAGAACGCCGGTGAGGTCCTCGACGCCAAGTCGCTGACCTCCCCCGAGGGCGCGGCGAAGGTCGACACCAACGTGCCGCTGTTCTCGCAGCGCTTCCTGACCATCGAGGAGCCGGTCAGCGCGGAGATCCTGACCATTCAGGCCGGTCAGACGCTGCGCCGCACCGACAAGCAGGGCGACACCGGCCTGCTGACGGCGTCCATCGACCGGGTCACCGTGGACCGCAAGACCGGTATGCCGGTCGACGAGGTCGACGGCGGCCCGAACGGCGCGATCGGCGCGACCGTGGACAAGAACGGTCAGACCGTGATGGACCCGGTCCAGCACACCGGTCTGCAGTACCGCTTCCCGATCGGCACCGAGAAGAAGACGTACCCGTACTTCGACGTCAACGCCCGGCAGACCTACGACATCAACTTCGTCGAGGAGACGGAGATCAACAACACGAAGGTCTACCACTTCTCGCAGACGATCCCGCCCGTCGACCTCTCCACCGTGGTGAACTCGCCGACCAACAAGCTGAGCCTGCCCGCCGCCAAGTGGGGGCTGGAAGGCGAAGAGCCGGTCACCATGACCCGCTGGTACACCAACACCCGTGACGTGTGGGTGGAGCCGCAGACCGGCACCGTCATCAAGGGCGGCGAGAAGATCTACCAGTACTACGCGCGCAGCGCCGACAACCCCGAGGTCACCGTGCTCAAGGGTGAACTGGTCTTCGACGAGAACACCATCGAGTCGCAGATCGCGGTCGCCAAGGAGAACACCGACAAGCTGGCCCTCTACGGCCGCGTCATGCCGATCATCTTCGGCGTCCTGGGCGCCATCGCCCTGATCGCGGGTCTGGTGCTGGGCCTGCTCGGCGGCGGCAAGGATCCGGTGCGCCGCGGCGCGGCCCGCTCGGGTGCCGGTCCGCGGCCGGGTTCCGGTGACGCGTTCTCGGACGCGCCGACGCAGCAGATCGACATCGGCAAGAT
>NZ_JASCXP010000409.1:0-6714 GCF_030010695.1 Nocardia sp. CC201C | reverse complement strand
TGTCGCGGCATACGGCCACAAATTTCTCTTCCTCCACATCAGTTTGGACGCTTAAATGCAGATATGCCGTCCCGGTTCCCTCATGTCCGGGACCCCCACCAATTTCGTCTGCATCTACGCCATCTGGGATAGACAGTGATGTCCCATGCCATCCTGGATAACCGTATTTGAGGCCGAGGAAGGCTCCGATTGTAATGCTTTCTATTTCGGCGCGAACACCTGCGATATCTGGGGCGTCCAGGTCTTCGTCATCCTCCGATGACCATCGGAACGACATAGACCAGCGCGCCGCAGGATCTACAGTGTTATTGGCTTCCCCACACGCGGAGGTCATAGCAACGAAGCACAGCGCTCCGCCGAGACACAAGACCCTCTTGAGCCTATTCGCCACTGTTCCCGCCCTTCAGAATTCGACTCTCATAATCCTCTCTCGAACTGGTGAGACGATCATAACGGTCAGCTTGGTTACCCAGTGCATCCGTAAAGCTAGTAATATCGATGCCCGCCGATCGTAGCCACTGCCGGGCTGCGGATCCGAACTCCGCCTTTGTGTACACGGGATCGTCGGTCGCGGATGGCGAGAATATTTCCTTGTACGGCTTCAGTCGACCGTCTTCGAGCCATTCGGTCGGGAATGTCGCTGACCTGGGACCCTTACTATTGAAGAATTCGGGATCGCTGTTGGCCGCCGCAGTCAGCATGCTGTAGAAGCGCTGGGTCGCGAGCTCGTCTTGATTAGCTTTGTAGGTAGACTCCGGCACTGCAGTGAAGTCGATATCGTTGATGTCGTATCGGAATACCTTATTGGCCACATCGAACGCCCCGCTGGCGTTCGGCACGAACGTATCCAATACACCTGCGGCTATATCAACCCCCATATTAAGATTGTTGACGGAGCTATTCTCAAAATTGCTGGCATCGATGCCGCGGTCCCATGCTTCTGCGCGCAAGCCCTGCTCCTGGTATCCGATCAGGCGTCCAGCCGATTCCGCGATTTGATCCCTGGCATTGGATTCCTGATCGTGGATGTCCACATAGTGAGCCGCGTAATCATTGGTCCGGTCAATAATCGCGGCATTCACCAGAGCTGAAGCTTCTGGATCGGAGTTGAGCAGGGTAAGGAGCCGGATCGCCCGAGTATCCCGCTCATCCGAGGTTTCTCCAGGAATTTGAAACCCGTTCGTATCCGACAAATAGTCCGGAGCCATCGCAATCTCGTCGAGGTAAGGGATCATCGCATCCGCCACCTGTTGGGTCAGTCCGGGATTGACCTGCCCGAGCGACTGATTGTCGTGGTAGGGCATATCCATCAGTGCCTCGAAGGGGCTCATGGCCCCATCGGGCGAGGAACCCTGAGTCATGATGCCGAAGAGCGCCGACGCTGCGGCACCTGCTTGCTGGGATTGTTCCAGCGTGACACCTGGGCCGTCGGCGGTGGGAGGTTGCGGTACGGCCTGTTCGCCGATCCAGTTGAACAGCGGCGGCGGTTCCTGGCCTTCGCCATCGGTCCAGTCGTAGTGCAGCAGGGGCTGAACAACGCTCAACGGGTTGTAGCCATCTTCCAGAGGCACCGAGCCGGGATTGGTTTCTCCGGTGAGGAGTTGAGTGGTCGCCTCGTGATTGCGACCGGAGACTTCCAGGTAGTCGCGCATCGAGGGTTCCAGTTCGGAGAGCAGGTTGTTGCCGCCGGGCAGGGCGGAGTAGTCCGAGGTTCCGGCCGGTGTCGCCATGGATGCGACTTGACGGGTGAGTTCTCGGGACAGTTCGACGCCGGGCTCGTACCCAGGATTGGCCTGTGAGATCAGGTCGCCGAACCTGGCGGTCTCGTCCAGGAATCGCGTGCGCGCCGCAGCCTGAATTTCCGGCGGCTCGGTCGGGTAGGTGGTCGCGTTGGCGTCCGGTCCTGCGACGCGGGTGGAGATCAGTTCTCTCAGGTCCTGTGGCAGGTCCTGATAGCTGCCGGGAGATTGCAGGCTGCCGTCGGGATTGCGGCCGGTACCGATATCTTCGTTAGAGACGGCTAGCAGGCCATTCGCGAGTGTGTCACGCTGCGTGGCCGCGCCTTGGTCGCCTGCCTCCTCCTGCTGCTTCAAACGATCGTTCAGGGCGAGGATTCCGGGCTTTCCCGCGTTCTGCAGGAAGGAACGGTAGTAATCCTGGACGTACGCCGGCAGCGTATCGACTTCACCGCCATTGGACAGCGCCGTGAGTTCGGCATCGGTCAGGATGCGCTTCGGGAGTCGGTCGGCGACTTCGTCGAGGACCGCGGTATCGACGGATCCGTCCGCGTTCACCGCGTCGCGCACCGCCTTGCCGTCATCGGCACCGAGCTCGCCCACATCTGCTTTCGGTAGCCCATCCCCGGTGGTCGGCACCTGGGGGATCTCGACATCGGCAGCCGGGGCCTGCTGCAGCTGGTCGAGGCTCTGTGTGACCAGACCCAGATGGTCGGCAGCGTAGCGCTCGTTGTTGGCATAGGAGCTGAGCAAGTCCTGGATGCGGGATTGCAACCAGTCGGCCTGGTTTTCTAAGCGCTGCTGGATCATGGCGGCGGCCAGCGTGCCGTCTGCGCCGGGAAACTTCGGTGGGGTGACGGTGCCGTCGTCGGCGACGGTCATCCCGGCTCCCGCCGCTTGGTTGTCGACGAGATCGAGCAGATCGGTGCGAGCGGTGTCGAGAACCGAGCCGTAGAGACAGCAGTCGCTGGCCACGATGGTGGCTGCTTCGTCGATTTTGGTGGCGGTGAGCTTTTCACCGACCGCGCGAACACCGGCCGCTGCCGCGCCCTCGCCCTGCCAGGTGTCGAGCGCATTGTCGACATCCTTGCCCATTTCTTCGACGGCTTCGGTGAAGAGGGTGAGATTCGCGGCGATGTGGTTGCCCAGCGCCACCATGGTCGACGGCGCGCTCGCGCGGACGTGGCTGATCGTCACCGGCTGGTCAGTGGGAGCCACCGGGCGTCACTCCTGCCCGGTCTCGCCCATGATGCTGCGCATCAAAGCCGTAGAAGCCTGCTCGACAGCCTCGTAGGTCTTCGCGCCCGTCTGTGCGGCGGTCGCCATCTGGTCGAGGCTGGATCCCATTGCCTTGTAGGCAGCGATCACCGCCGCGCTCGCATCGGTGGCGGCCTTCTCGACGGCCGACCCATTCATCGACACCTCGACGGTGTGCTCGATTCCATTGACCGTGCCAGCATGTACAGCGATCACGCTGCCGAGCTTCTGCAAAGTCTCGATGTCGACCTGAAGTAGTTCCGCCACAGTCCCCCACTCTCAACCGAACCGCGTCATTTGAGCCTTTCAAAGCAGACATGATCCTTAACGGTCACGTGTGCGAGTGTCAAGCTGTGGCGATTCGGGAGAGGATGCTCTCGCGCCTCCTTCTGCTCGGCGCGATGTTCGTGCCTGGTAGCGACCGATGATGGCTATCGAACACCATCGCGGTGAACCGCGATTCGTGCCACGGCGAGAGCAGGATACCCGACAACCAAATCGCCACGCCGCTACTCGGCACGGCCCCAGCCCACCTGGCCCGTTATGCTGACGGGACGTCGAGGGTGATGGTCGGTATGTGATTGCCGATTGTCAGCCCGCCGAGTTGGCGGCGACCGGACCGGTGCGGTGGTGAATTCGCGGGTGGCGCAGGTAATCCGGGAGATCAAGGAAGCACGTGAGCAGGTGTGGCCTACGGTGAAATCGAGGGCGTTTGACGTGCTCGTCCCACCGTGGCCGGAGCGAGGGGTAGTAGGTAGTGCAGCGCGAGAACGAAACTGATGCTGCCGACTGGGGTTGGGAGGCTCCGTTGGTGCCAGCCGACGCGGCGGAGCCGAGTTCGGAACCATCTCCGGAGCGGTGGGAAACCAATCGGCTCGCTGTGGTCACCCTGATCCTCGGCCTCCTCGGAATATTCTTCCTGGCAGTGCCTTTGGGAATGATCGCGTTGGCGCAGATCCGCAATCGGGGGCAGCGGGGCGGCGTGCTGGCGCGGGCGGGGATGGCAGCGTCCATGTGCTATGTCCTGGCAGGAGTGATGGTGATGGCGTTCTTCCCGATCGGTGGTTCCGATGAGAAGGAGGATGAGGCGCTGCCGCCGATGTTGTCCCGGAATCTGGCGGTCGGTGACTGCGTCGAGAGCGTGGAGGAGTCCGATGTAATCGACGCGATACCGGTCGTGCCGTGCGATCAGCCGCATGTGGCGGAGGTGATCATTCAGTTCCCGGTGGAGGGGTCGTGGCCCGGTCGGGACGAATCGGCGCGGCGGGCCGATGCGCGCTGTAGCGCGGAATTGACACCGGCATTGATCAATAGTCCGATGCTGGCCGAACTGCGCAGCTTCATCTATTTTCCGGCGAATGCGATGCAGTGGCGCAACTACCCGAAGGTCAGCTGCTTGGTCATGCGTGTGGACGGTCGGGACCTGGCGATGAAGATTCCCCGGTAGGCGCGGTACCGTAGCGGCGGTGTGAGCCGGTCGGCAGCGGCCTGCGGCTGGGGCGCGAGCGGGACGGGAGCGGTCAGCGGGCGGTAGCCAGGCGGCCGTGTCTGGGGAGCGTTCGTGCGGGTGCGGTGGTTGAACCCAGCGGGTGTACCCCGCGCTCGGTGCGGCGCTCGCGCTCCAGGCGGGCGACGATCGCCGCGACGGTCCGGTCCTCGGCCGGGTGGGGCGCGAGGAGGGCGGTGAGCGCGGGTACGAGCCGGGTCATGATGCCGCCGGTGGTCACGCCGATCAGGAACGGCAGCCAGTACGCGATCACGGTGTATCCCTTTCGGATTCGAGGTTGGGAGTGGTGTCCAGGGGGCGGGGATGCCGCTCACCGAGGTTCGGTGGGGGTGCGCAGAATGTGCCGCGCCGCGCGCAGGGTGTGGCATTCGGCGGGGTGGCAGTCGCGGTGCAGCGCGCCTGCCTCGGCGGCTTCGAGGTGGTTCATCGGGCCGTCGTAGTCGCATCCGGCCAGGATCAGTGCCCTGGGGGAGACGTATTCCATGAGGCTCGGCCTTTCGCTGATTCGGATGGGGTCGGCGGACACCGTGGTTAGTTCCGCGCTTCGGGGTGGTCGGGGGAGGCCAGGCGGGTTCTGATTCCCGGGATGAGGGAGTTGGGGCGGCTGAAGACCACCTCTTCGGGGCGGTCGGCGGGTTGCATGGTGCGCAGCAGGTACCGTGTGCCGCAACGAAGTTCGATCGTGGTGTCGGTAATGGACTTGATTCTGGTGCGGGACAGGACGATTCCACGGGTCTCGGACAGCTCGACTACGTGCGCGCCGAGTGTTACCCAGGTGGGAAGTGGGTCGGCCGTCATGATCGAATTCCCGCTTTCGGTGTGGTCGTGGATTCCGACAGGGTGAACAGGCGCGATCGGCCGCCGAGGCGAGCCGGATCTACCCCCGGGCCTGCGGTTTTCGGTTGCTGAACACCCTCAAGTAGACACCCGCCGGAGCTATTCTGAAGGCTCCGCATCGAAGTTGAGCCGTAACTCGTTGGGCAGCCAGTACGGTGCCGCCAGTACGGAGTGACCCGGATAGCGAGGCTAACGATATGGCGGGTTCCACCATCCCCCGGCGAGCGTTGGGCCGGATATTGCACGACCTGCGGGTACAGGCCGGGAAGACGCAGCTGGCCGCAGGGTTGATCATTGACGTTTCACCACAGGTCATCGGCAGAATGGAGGACGGGATACCGGTTAAGGTCAGCGGAGTGCAGGTGAAGGAGCTGCTGAGATGCTATGGGGCGGAACCGGAATCGGCTGATCAGGCACTGGCGCTGTTCGAGGAGGTGAAGGCGGCCAAGGGCGACCCGCGGGGTGGGTGGTGGCGTGCGTACAAAGATGTGACGAGCAGCCATTTCGACCACTACATGAATCTGGAAGAAGCCTGTACCCGGCTAACCACCTTCCAGATGACCCTGCTGCCCGGCCTGCTCCAGACGCCCGCCTACCGCCGAGCGATGATCCTTGTGAAGGAGCCGGGGCGTTCCGCGCTTGATGTCGAGCGGGAGATCGAACTCGGTATTCGCAGGCGGATGCGCCTGCTGGAGGACACCGGGTTCGAGGTGAATGTGTTTCTGTCCGAAGCGGTTCTGCGGCACCGCGTCGGTGGGCCAGCTGTCATGGCCGAACAGCTCGGACACCTGGCCGAGATGGGACGGTCGCCGAATGTGGCAATCCGGGTCGTACCGCATGATGCCGATGGCTACATGGGGTTGGTGGTCGGACAGTTCACCCTGTTCGAGTTCCCCGCGCTGCGGCACAGTGGATTGCAGGAGCCGCCGGTCGCCTTTGTCGAAGTGTTCACTGGCGCGCTGTTCTTCGAGGACAACGACATGATCGAGAAGTATCGGACGGCGGTTGCAGACATCGCTGGGGCGGCGTTGGATGAGGAAGACACCACAAGAATGGTGCTGGATTTGCGAAGGAGTACGCGGCGTGAGTGATGCCCCATCTGCGGTGAAGTGGTACAAGAGCAGCTACAGCCAGCCTCAAGGTGATTGTGTCGAGACCGCGCATCTTCCAGGCGGTGAGGTCGGGGTGCGGGACAGTAAGAACGCCGCCGGTGCGGTGCTGATATTCGGTGGCCCCGAGTGGGACGACTTCACCGCAGCCGTCCGGTCGGGAGCATTCGACCTGCCCGCGTGAGACTGTTTCGCGTACGCGCACCGAGCCAGTGAGGTTCGGACTCACCCGGTGGTCATCGCCGATCTCGCCGGGGCGTCAGCGATT
>NZ_JASCXP010000408.1:0-6717 GCF_030010695.1 Nocardia sp. CC201C | reverse complement strand
CGAGATGATCGTGTGTGTTTCCAAGAGTTTGCTGAGTGAGAATCGTAGAGTCATTTCAGGCCCGGGGTCGCATCCGCGTCCCCCCGCGGATCGGAGGCTCTATTCATGGATTTCGGCACGATATTCGCGAGTGAGGCACTAGGCACAGGTATCTTGATCCTGCTCGGCGCCGGTGTTGTCGCCAATGTGTTGCTAGCCAAGTCGAAAGGCTTCGACGGCGGCTGGCTGCTCATTTCCTTCGGCTGGGGTCTCGGCGTCTTCGCGGGTGTCTATGCGGCCTACAAGACCGGCGGCCATCTGAATCCGGCCGTCACCTTCGGCAATCTGTTCGCCGGATTCGACGAATACGCGCCCGGCGTTCCGGTGAACGCGGCCAACACCCTGGCCTATCTCAGCGGCCAACTGGTGGGTGCGTTCCTCGGCGCGTGCGTGGCCTACCTCGCCTACAAACGACACTTCGACGCCGAACCCGACGAGGAGAAGAAGCTCGGGGTGTTCTCCACGGTGCCCGCCATCCGCTCCTACCCGTGGAACTTCCTCACCGAGGTGATCGCCACCTTCGTGCTGGTCTTCGTCATCGTGGCCTTCGGCAAGACCCCCAGCGGCCTGGGCCCGCTCGCCGCGGCCCTGCTGGTCGTCGGCATCGGCGCATCCCTGGGCGGCCCCACCGGGTACGCCATCAACCCGGCCCGCGACCTCGGCCCCCGTATCGCCTACGCGCTGCTGCCCACCCAGCACTCCGCCGAGGTGCCGCCCAAGGCCGTGTCGGCCGACCTCGGCGTGGGCGTCGGCGGCCACCGCGACCTGCCCGACCGCGAAACCGCCCACCGCAAGGACCCCGACTGGGCCTACGCCTGGGTGCCCGTGCTCGGCCCACTGCTGGGCGGCGCGCTGGCGGGTTTGGCCGCGCAGGTCTTCCTCTGAGGCCCGATCCGATACAACCGCAGCGAATGTCGGTGTGCCCTGCTAGCTTTCGCAGCGATTTCATCTGACGAAGGCACGGAGCTACAGCATGACCAACGGGGGCACCACCTATCTCGAGCTGTCCGAGGACAGCGGTTCGGCGCACAAGTTCTACGAAGTGGCCGTGGTGGGCACACAGGTGACCATCCGCTACGGACGCATCGGGGAGAGCGGGCAGGTGAAGGTGAGCTCGTTCGCCACGCCCGAGAAGGCGCGGGCGGCGGCGGACAAGAAGATCGGCGAGAAGCTGCGCAAGGGCTACGCCGCCGCGGTCATGGGTGCGCGCGCCGCGCGCCCGGTGGCCCGACGGGCCATCGTCAGTCAACGCTCCACCGCGAAATCCGCACCGGTACTGTGGACTTTCGATTCCGGGGCCGCAGCCTTCGGCATCTTCGTGGACGAACACCGATGCTGGGTCGGCAACGAGCGTGGGGACGTCTTCACACTGACCCCGCACGGAGAGGTCATCGGCCGCTTTCGGCTGCCCGACTCGGTGAAGTGCATCGTGGCCGACGACTTCTGGATCTACGCGGGCTGCGACGACGGCCGCGTCTACGACCTGTCGGGCAAGGTACCGCGCGCCGCCTACGATATCGCCAGCAATACCGATATCTACTGGCTCGACATCCACGACGGCCTGCTCGGCGTCTCCGACGTGCAGGGCGGACTCACCGTCATCGACCATGAGGAGCAATCGCTGTGGTCGCGGCGCAGCAACGGCGATTCCGGCTGGATGGTGCGCATCGACGACGACGGTGTGTACCACGGACATTCGGACGGCGTCACCAGGTACGACCTGGCCGGGGGCGAACGTCGGTGGCAGGTGCGCACGGGCGGCGCGGTGCTGTTCGGATGGCAGGAGAGCACGGCGGTCTACGCGGGCACCAGCCACAACCAGGTGCGCATGGTGGCCAAGGACGGGCAGGCCGAACGCACCTACCAGTGCGATGCGGCCGTATTCTCCTGCGCCACCTCGCCGGACGGCCGCTACGTGTTCGCAGGCGACAACTACTCCTCGGTCTACTGCTTCACCGCCGACGGACAGCGGCTGTGGAAGCTGGGCACCGGCTGCGGTTCGGCGTACTCCATGCAGTACCACGACCAGCGGCTGTATCTGGTCACCACCAGCGGCGCGCTGGCCTGCATCGATGTCAGCGAGGACGCCGTCCACGACGCCGAACAGGGCGTGCTGCCGCGGACGGTATCGGTCAAGGCGCCGGAGATGTCGGCTGTCACGCCCAGCGCCACCGTGGAGGTGGCTTCGGACGCGGGCAACGGCATCGTGGTGGAGTGCGTGCACGAAGGTGGCGGTCTGCGCGTGCACGTGGTGTCGCCGGGCTACCGGCCCGAGTGGAACGTGCAGTTCCCGCGCGACATTCGCGAGGCCGGAGCGCGCTATGTAGTGGACGCGGTGGCCGAATCGGGCCGCGGCGGGTTCTACCGGGTACGCGGGGACATCCGCCGCCTGAACTAGCGCTCACCCGCAGGTCAGCGGACATGCCCGCGAGCCGGAGCGACCGGTGTTCCGCCGCCACGTGACGGCGGCGCCATCGGCCTGCTCCGCCTCTCGGCGGGCCGCTACCGCGCGGTGCCGTCCTTCGGGTGCGCGGTCGGGAAGGCGACGGCCGCCATGCGGGCGGCGTGGGCGTCGCCGTGCACGAGGGTGAACGGGGCGTAATCGCGGACGTGGCCTTCGGCCCAGTCCCACAGCGCCTCGGGATCGACGGCCACGCCACGCTGCAGGATCAGCCGCCAGCCCTCGCTGCGCCGCTCCCAAATATCACCGTCTCGGTCCAGGTAGAAGCCGGAGATCTCGGGTTCCACCATGGGCATCGCCTGGTCCCGCATCACTTCGCCCCCTGTCAGCCACTCGAATCGCGTCAACATTGCTAGGACCTCCTTTGAATACTTCCCCTTGGAATTATTCGCCATCGATCTTCCGATTCACTTCCAGCCCGATTCGCCAGGCGCGTCGCGAATGGAAATAGGCGGGGGAATTTCGATGGGAGGACACCGTGGATTTCATGATCTCACGAGCTTGTGATGGATGTCATAACCCGCACGAGCGGGGGAAATATGCGCTCGACTCACCGCCGCCCACTACTGGACATGCGTTCAGATGACACCGATCCAGGGCAATTTCGAGTCCTCGAAACTGCGATAACCATTCGGCAACTATTCAGCATAGTTTTGGCATCGCTGATTTGTGGGATGATAATCCTCTTTTGAGGCGGACGACCGGTACCGCCTACCCGCGCGAGAAGGGTTTCGGCGATGGCAGGACCGCACGTCAGGGTGCTCGGACCCCTGCACATGTCCATCGACGGACGCGAGGTCCCGCTCGGCACCCCGATGCAGCGGGCCGTACTCGGCCGCCTGATCGTCGCCCGCGGCCAGGCCGTCAGCACCGAACGGCTGATCGAGGACCTCTGGGCCGGATCACCACCACCCAAGGCGGCCACCGTCCTCCAGGTCCACATCCACAATCTGCGCCGCCTCTTCGAACCCGATCGCCCCCGCCGCGCCCCGTCGAGGTTCATCGTCTCGGAATCCTCCGGCTACGCCTTGAATCTGCCGCCGGAAGCGGTGGACGCCTGGCACTTCGAGGAATTGCTGCGCGCTCATCAGGAACTGCTCAACGACGCCGACCAGCGCGCCGACACCCGCGACCGCAGCCACCTGTTGGAGAATGCGCTCGCCTGCTGGAACGGTCCGGCGTTGGAAGCGTTCATGGACACCGAATGGGCTGTGGCGGAAGCGAATCGGCTTACCGACCTGCGTCTGACCGCGGCCGAGCTGGACGCCCAGGCGAAACTGGATCTACAGCGTCCCGGCGATGTGGTCATCGAACTGCGGCAGCTGTTCGACGAGCATCCCGGGCGGGAGGAAATCGCCCGGCTGCTCGCGCTCGCGCAGTATCAGCTGGGTCAGCAATTGGAGGCACTCGCCACCATTCGCCGCTGCCGCGAATTTCTCGCCGAGGAATTCGGCGTCGACCCCGGTCCCGGGCTGCGCGTGCTGGAAACCGCCATCCTGAACCACGCCTCGAACCTGGCCGGAGCCGCCGAGCCGCCGACCACCACGACCGCCACCGCGAACGCCCCCACCACGAACGCCAGCGCGCACGCCATCGACGACGAGACCGCCGTCGGTCGCGACGGCGGCGGGATCGCGTGCGCCACGGACTATTCCGGCGAACTCGCCGAGGTGCTCGCGGTGGCCGAGGCCGCTCGTGGCGGCCGCCTGCGGCTGGCCTGGGTGACCGGGGAGGCGGGGTTCGGCAAGACCACCTTCGCCGAGTCCGCGCTGGCCCGGCTGCGCGGCAACGGCTGGACGGTCGCAGCCGGAGCCTGCCCCGAGGTGGACGGCGCACCCGTGGCCTGGGCCTGGTCGGAAGTGGTGGCCGGACTGGACACCACTGCCGCACCGGAACCGGCGGCGGATCCGTTCACCCTGTCGCGCACCGTGACCCAACTCTGCGCGAGCACCGTGGCGCCGGTCGCGCTGCTGCTGGAGGATCTGCACCGCGCCGACACCGCCACGCTGCAGGTGCTGCGGCAGGTCACCAGCTGGCTGCGCGACCAACCGGTGCTGATCCTGGTGACGCTGCGGCGCTCCGAGGGCGGCCCCGACACGCACGCCACCACGGCCGCGCTGGCCCAGCACACCGCCGCGTGGCTGGAACTCACCGGCCTGGACCGGACCGGCACCCGATCCGTCGCGCTGGCCGCGGGACTCACGGCGCTCGACGATGCCGCCCTGGACCGGATGCACCGGCGCACGGGCGGCAATCCGCTGTTCGTACGGGAATCGGCGCGACTGCTGGCCGCGGGTGGCGATCCCGACGCGGTCCCCGACGCCGTGCGCGAACTGGTCGACAGTCGCATCGCGCGGCTGCCGTTCGGTGTCGCCGAGGTGTTGCGACAGCTGTCCGTCTGGGGCGACGAGGTGGAGCTGTCCCGGCTCGCTCCGGCCGCCGGAATGCCCGAGGACGCGCTCATCGACATGGTGACGGCCGCCGAATCGGTGGGCCTGGTGCGCACCGACCGCGCGGGTCGAATCCGCTTCGAGCACAGCCTGATCCGTGACACTGTCTATCGGGGCATTCCGTCGCTGCGACGGGCGCGCATGCACTGGTCGGCGCTGGAGATCCTGGAGCGGCGGCGCCGCGACGGCCCGGCCGCGGCCGATCCGCTGCTGCTGGCCCGGCACGCCGTACTCGGTGCGAGCGCCGAGACCGCCCACCACGCCATCGACCGGGTGCGGGCGGCGGCCCGTCACTGTATGGATCACGGCATGCGCTCGGCGGCGGTGGAATTGAGCCACTCGGTCATCGAACTGCACGAGCTGGCCGGGCACGACGGCGAGCACGCCGACCGCCGCGACCGCACCGCGCTGCTCGACGCGCTCTGTGCCCTGGTGACCGCGCTGGCCGACAACGGATCTCAGCGTGACGCCCGGGCCGCCCGCGACCGGGCGTTGGAGCTGGCCGAACGGATCGGCGGCGACGAGCCGGTGATTCGGGCGCTCACCAGTTGGCGCGCACCGGTCATCTGGCCCGTTCGGGAATGGCGGGAATCGAGCGCGCACTTCTTCGAAGCCCTGTGGCGGGTACTGGATTCCGCCTCGGGTGCGGAGCGGGTGCGGTTGCTGCTGGCGGCGGCCTTCGAAATCGATGCGGAGAACCGCGAGAGCTATCACCACCTCAGCGCCCAAGCCCTCGCGGCCGCACGCACCCTCGGAGATCCCGAGTTGCTCTGCGCCGCGGTCAACGCGGTCACCTATATGGACTACGACTACGGTCCCGAGCACGCGGCGCTCACCGCGGAACTGGAAACCGTATCCACCGCAGCCGGATTCACTGAATACCAGGCGGTGGCACATCATTTGCGTTTTCGCAGCGCCTTCGCCGCCGGTGAGCTGGCCGAGGCCGATCGGCACGCCGCGCTGGCCGTAGAACTCGCCGACGAGGGACAGCTGCGGCCGCTGCTCGATATCGCCTGCTGCGCCGCGGCGAGTATGGAACTGCTGCGCGGCGATCTCGACCGGGCCGAGCAGCTGTACGGCGAATTCATCACACGCATAACGCATTCGGGCCTGACCAATGCCGCCGAGGCCGCACTGGCCGGTCGTGTCGCCCTCGCCTGGGCACGCGCCGATCTATCGGGCATGGTCGACGACCTCGCGCACGCCTACGCGGCGCTGCCGGACGTGATGTCGCACATCTACGCGATCGCGCTGGTACACGGCGGCGACCGCGACGCGGCGCGTGCGGTGTACGACGGAGCCAAGCCGCCCCAGGACGGCATCTACCCCGTCACCATGTCGGTTTTCCGCGCGGCGGCCGCGATCCAGTTCGACGACGAGGACACCATTCGCGAACTGTACGACTACCTCGTACCGCACGCGGGCAAGATCGTCGGACTGGAGATGGGCGTGGTGACGTTCGGGCCGGTGGAGGCCGTACTGGCCAGCCTGGCGGTGGCGTTGGACGATCACGAGGCCGCGCTCGCCCACGCCACCCGGGCCCGCGCCGTCCTGGACCGCGCCCGCACCGAGTTGCGGGCGGTCTCTCCGCCCCGGGTGGACGATCGCGCGACCGGCTGCCGCACGCGGGCCACGTAGGGCACACAATCCGCACCACGCCGACTGCCGACGTGCCGATTCTCCCGGATGTGCGTATTCGCCGGGAACGCGCTCTTCGACGCGATTGTCGTGATATGGCGAGCGCCCGGGGCCCCCGGCGGGGTAAAC
>NZ_JASCXP010000407.1:0-6724 GCF_030010695.1 Nocardia sp. CC201C | reverse complement strand
CGGCCAGTGCCCGCTGGGTGTCGCGGTCGACGACGTCGTAGGAACCGGCCCGCCGCGAGCCTTCCTCGCGGTGGAAGGGTACGGCCCGCCCGGCGGCGGCGAACAGGGTGAACGCGCGGCGGAACAGGGTGATCGCCGTGGCGATGCTGCGACGCTCGCCGCGGGAGACGGTGCTGGCGGGGGTGGTGATGGCGGTCATGGCTTATGCCTCCTGCTCGTCGGAAGTCTCGGTGCCGCCGGCCATCGCCGCGCCGGTGACCATTGCCATGGCGGTCATAACGGTTGCGGCTGCGAGTATTGCGGTGACTGCGTGCATGGCAGTAAGTTTTCTCTCGCGAGCTTTCTGCCAACAGTGGCAGTACTGACATTGTTCGCAAAGATTCGGCCAGATAGGCTGGGGCTATGTTGTCCAAGGTCGCCGTGGTGCTCAACGAGCGCCTCGCCATGTTCGAATTCGGCGTCGTCTGCGAGGTATTCGGGCTGGACCGGCGAATGGACGGGCTGCCCTACTTCGACTTCCGCGTCTGCGGGCTCGAACCCGGCAAGCCGCTGGGCAGCAGCACACCCGGCATCACGGTCACGCCCGAATACGGGCTCGACGAGCTGCGGAACGCGGATCTCGTTGCCATACCGGCGTTTCCGTTCGGTGTGCTGGAACAGACCGATCCACGGGTGATCACCGCGGTGCGGGAAGCCGCCGAGAACGGGGCCACCGTCCTCACCGTCTGCTCCGGGGCGTTTCTCGCCGGAGAAGCCGGACTGCTCGACGACCGCAAATGCACCACCCACTGGAAATACGTGGACGATCTCGCGCAACGGTATCCGAAGGCGACCGTCGACCCGGATGTGCTGTTCGTGGACGAGGGGGATCTGATCACCAGTGCGGGCACCGCCGCCGGGATCGACGCCTGCCTGCATCTGGTGCGGCGCGAACTGGGCAGCGCGGCGGCCAATGCCATCGCACGGCGCATGGTGGTGCCGCCGCAGCGCGACGGCGGACAGCGTCAGTTCATCGAACGCCCGGTCCCCGAATGCACTTCAGACAGCCTCAGCGACACCCTGAACTGGATGAACGAGCACCTGGAGTTGCCGCATACCGTGGAGGCCCTGGCCGCCCGCGCCGCCATGTCCACCCGCACCTTCGCGCGCCGCTTCGCCGCCGAAACCGGGACCACGCCGGTGAAATGGCTGACGGGACAGCGGATTCTGCTGGCCAAACAGCTGCTGGAGGACACCGAACTGGATCTGGAGTCGGTCGCGCATCGGTGCGGATTCGGATCGGGGGCGTTGCTGCGCCACCACTTCCAGCGGCTCGTCGGCATCGCGCCCACCGAGTATCGCCGGCGCTTCGGGGCGCATCCGGACGAAGTGGGAGTCTAGGGGGGCTCGGCCCGCGCACCGCCCGCGCCGGGGGTGTTGCCGGAAGCGGTCGCCGGTTACTGTGCGGGAGATGAGCATCGAATTCCTGCTGACGACGCTCGTCATCGTCGCAACGCCCGGAACCGGTGTGCTGTTCACCCTCGCGGCCGGGCTCGCCAGGGGCACGCGGGCGAGCGTGATCGCCGCGTTCGGCTGCACCCTGGGCATCGTTCCGCACATGATCGCCGCCGTGACCGGTGTGGCCGCGGTGCTGAACACCAGTGCCGTGGCCTTTCAGACGCTGAAGTATCTCGGCGTCGCGTATCTGCTGTACATGGCGTGGATGACCTTCCGCGACAAGGGGGCGCTGACCGTGCCCGAGCAATCGGGCGCCGCCCCGGGCGCTGGGCGGGTGATCGGCGCGGCCGTACTGGCCAATGTGCTGAACCCCAAGCTGACCATCTTCTTCTTCGCGTTCCTGCCGCAGTTCGTGCCCGCCGGGTCCGCGAATGCCGTGCCGCGCATGCTCGAGCTGAGCGGCGTGTTCATGCTCGCGACTTTCGTGGTGTTCGCGGTGTACGGGGTGGCCGCGGCGGCGGTGCGGGACCACATCATCACGCGGCCCGCCGTGGTGATCTGGATGCGGCGGGTGTTCGGGGCGTCGTTCGTGGCACTCGCGGGGCGGCTGGCCGTGCAGAACCAGTGAGCGGACGGGCCGGGTAGATGCGCCCTCCGGGGGCTTGGGTCCGGGCGGGTTCACCGGTGGCTGCGTTGTGCCGGGCGGCATTCGGGATGGGGCCGGGTGCGGCGTTCGGAGAGTCGGAGGCACGTCATCCGTGCTGAGACAGGTGACCGCGGCCAGGCGGGATGGCTGACCGCGGCCAGGCGGGATGGCTGATCGTGCGCCCGGTCGGTGCGTGGGGTGCCGGGGTCGAGGGCGGCATTCGGGTGGGGCCTTGGCGACGAGGTCGCGCCGGTGCGAGAACGCATGCCGCCACCATGTGCGGGGCAGGACTACGGACCCTGGGTGCGCGGGGAGGGACCCGGTCACTCATGTTCACCGGCTCGGGCTGGTGTCGGCGTGGGTTGGGGAGCGCCGTGTGGCGCGGTGATTGATACCGTGCTGACCGTGTCGCACACTGCTCACTCAACCGATCGGCCGCTCCGCACACTGGTGCTCGGCGGGGCGCGGTCCGGAAAATCGGCGTTCGCGGAACAACTGGTGGCCGCGGGGCCGGTGCGGTACATCGCCACCGCCGTGGTCGATCCGGCGGATACCGACTTCGCCGAGCGGATCGCGGCGCATCGGGCGCGCCGCCCCGCGGACTGGACGGTGGTGGAGGGCGACCCGATCGCGGGCCTGGGCCAGCCCACCCCCGCGACCCTGATCGACGACCTCGGCACCTGGCTCACCGCCCGCCTGGACGCCCGCAAGGCGTGGGAGCTGCCGCGCGGCACCGTGGGGCCGGATCTGGACGCCCTCGTCGCCGCCGTCGCCGGCTATGCGGAGCGGCTCGTGATCGTGAGCCCCGAAGTCGGGTTGGGCATCATTCCCGCCACCCGTTCCGGACGGCTGTTCCGGGATGAGATCGGCACGCTCAACCAGCGGCTCGCCGCGGTGTGCGATGAGGTGTATCTGCTCGTCGCCGGGCAGGCGGTGCGGGTCAAGCCGGGCGTGGATGGCGCGGACAGTGGTGCCGCCGGTGAGCGGCGGGCGGCGAGGGATGCCGGGGCCCATGCGGTGCTGGTACCCGTGTCGCACAGCGCCGGTGCGGGAGCCTCTGTCCGTGAGGTGATGAAAGCTGAAGCCGCGCAAGATGATTCGGTCGCCCTCTCGGTGCCTGCCGCAGTGGGGGGAGCTCATTCCGCGGCGGCGGGCGTCGATGACGAGCCAACCGATGGTGGTGCCGGGCAGGTGGACGGGGCTGCCGGGGGCGCAATTGCTTCCTTTGACGGCGAGGGTGCGCAGCGGCGGGTCGGATTGTCGAAGGGGGGTGCGGTGGCGGTGGAGTTCGGGCCGGTGGCGGGACCGGATGCGGCGATGCGGGCGGCCGCGGGGGAGCGGCAGGGGCAGTTGACCAAACCGGCGGGGGCGCTGGGGCGGCTGGAGGCGCTGGGGAACTGGGTGGCGGCATGTCAGGGGGTGTGTCCGCCCAAGCAGTTCGAGCGGGCGCGGGTGGTGGTGTTCGCGGGGGATCACGGGGTGGCGCGGCACGGGGTGTCGGCGTATCCGAGTGAGGTGACCGCGCAGATGGTCGCCAACTTCCTCCATGGCGGTGCGGCCGTGAATGTGTTGGCGCGGTTGGCCGATGCCACCGTGCGGGTGGTGGATCTGGCCGTGGAGGGCGATACCGCGGCGGAGATCTCCACGTTCAAGGTGCGCCGCTCCAGCGGGTCCATCGACCGCGAGGACGCCCTCACCGAAGACGAGACCCGCACCGCGCTGCACGCCGGAGCGGCCCTCGCCGACGAGGAAATCGATTCCGGCGCGGATCTTCTCATCGCCGGAGATATGGGCATCGGCAACACCACCCCGGCCACCGTGCTCATCGCCGCCGTCACCGACACCGAACCGGTGGTGGCGGTCGGCCGCGGCACCGGCATCGACGACGCGGGCTGGATGCGCAAGACCGCCGCCGTGCGCGACGCCATGTGGCGGGCGCGCCCCGTGGTCAAGGACCCGCAAGCCCTGCTGCGGGTCGCGGGCGGCGCGGATTTCGCCGCCATGGCCGGATTCCTGGCGCGCGCGGCCGCCCGCCGCACCCCGGTGATCCTCGACGGCGTCGTGGTCACCGCCGCCGCCCTGATCGCCGAACAGCTCGCACCCGGGGCGAGCGCCTGGTGGGTGGCGGGTCACCGCTCCAGCGAACCCGCTCACCAGATCGCCCTGGACCGACTGCGCCTGGAACCCCTCGTCGACCTGACCATGCGACTGGGCGAGGGCTCCGGCGCGCTCACCGCACTCCCGATCCTGCGCGCGGCCGTGGCAACCCTCGGCGAGATGGCCACCTTCGCCGAAGCCGGTGTGAGCACGGCTGATTCATCGGACGGTGGTGCGACCGTGGGTGGTTCTTCGGAAGCGGGTGCGAACGCGCCTGGCGCATCGGAAACGGGTGCGAGCGTGGGTGGTTCGTCGGGAGCGGGTGTGCGCGCTGGCAATTCGACAGAATCCGGTGGGCGCGGAACTACGTCGTCCGAAGCCGGGGTGGGTGCAGCCGACTCGCCGGAAGCCAGTGCGTAAGGGACGGCTCTCACGCGGGTGCCGCCCACTGCGCCGGTGCCCCGGACCCGCCGACCCGTGCGATGCGGACCAGGCTACGGCGGCTGATATCCGGACGTGCCGCGGTCCCGCCGCCAGCGCGCGGCGGTACCGCCCTGCGCACGCAATGGAGCCCACCCGCCGTCGCCCCCACGGTCATCCTCATCGCGAGGGGGGACTGGTGGCGGTGGCCACTCGCACGACGCCGCCACCAGTTCCCCCTGATCGTTCGTCCACCGGCGGTGATGCGCGGACGGTGAGGAGCGGGCGGGTCGGGTCACGGGTTCGCGGTGCCGTCGGCTCGGCGTGCGGCGTAATGCGGGAACCTGCATGCCGGAGGAGTCGGTGAAGGGGCTCGCGCTGGCCGTGTCGTGGCTGACCGTGCTGCCGGTGCGAGGGCCGGAGCAGGTGGATAGGCGCGCGGCGGCGGGCGCTATCGCGTGGGCGCCCGTGGTGGGGGTGCTGCTGGGCGCGGGGGCCGTCGCGGTGATGTGGGTGCTCGCGGTCGCGGGGGCCTCGTCGCTGCTGGCTGGTTTGGTGGGCGTGGCCGCGCTGGCGTTGGGGACGCGGGGGATGCATCTCGACGGGCTCGCCGACACCATGGACGGGCTCGGGAGTTACGGCCCACCCGAGCGGGCGCGGGAGATCATGAAGAGCGGTGGGGCGGGGCCGTTCGGGGTGGCGGCGATGGTGTTCGTCATAGGGATACAGGCGGTTTCGTTCGCGGCGCTGGTGGATGCGCAGCGGTGGCCGGCCGTGGTGGTCGCGGTGGCGGTGGGGCGGGTCGCGGTGGTTCTCGCGTGCCGCAGCGGGATCGACGCCGCCCCGGGGGCCGGGTTCGGGGCTTTGGTCGCGGGAACGCAGGGGCGCGCGATCGGATTCGCCTGGGCCGCAGTCGCTCTGGTGGCAGCGGGATTCGTCACCGATGCGTGGTGGCTGGGGCCGATCGCCGTGGGAGCCGCGCTGGCGGCGGCCACCGCGCTGGTCCGCCACGCTGTTCGCCGGTTCGGCGGGCTCAACGGGGATGTGCTCGGCGCGGCGGTGGAGGTGGCCACGACGGTCGCGGCCGCGGTATCGAGTCTCGCGCTGTAATCGGACGGGGAGATTCGACCCTCATCGGCATCGCGGTGACGGGGGAGTCGCCGCCGAATAATTCGGTTGCGGCGGGAGTCATGTGCTCCCTACGGTTTCTCGCATGACATGTCACTGCGCCCCCTACTTCATCCGTATGCGCTACGGCCGGGCTCTGGCCCGCTAGCGGACGCGGATTCTTCTCTCGGCGTCCGCAGGCGCGCCCAGGGCCCTTCGAGACTCATTCGACTCGAGGACCCGAAAGGGCACACGCTGTGGCGCAAGATTTTGCACACCGAAACTACTCGCATACCCAGCGCAAGGTCACCAGCGGCAGCGGCGCTCGCACGCCGCGTGACCATGCCAGGCGCACCCTCTCGCAGAACTTCCTGGTGAACCGCGACGCCGTCCAGCTCATGGTGGCGGTGGCCGAACCGACCGGGCTGGTGCTCGAACCCGGCGCGGGCGAGGGCGTACTCACCACGGAACTGGCTCGTCGCGGCGCCCGGGTGACCGCATACGAGATAGATCCGCTGCTGGCGATGAAGCTCTCCGCGCGAACCCGACGCGAGAGCGGAATACGCGTCGTCCGAGGTGATTTCACCAAGGCGAGGGCTCCGCGCGAACCGTTCGCCGTGGTCGGCAACATCCCGTACTCGGTGACCGCCAAGATCGTCGACTGGTGCCTGACCGCACCCGCTTTGACCTCGGCGACCCTGCTCACCCAGCGGGAGTACGCGCGCAAGCGTACCGGCGACTACGGCCGCTGGAGCCTGGTGACGGCCGAAACCTGGCCGTGGTTCACCTGGGAACTGCACGGCCGGGTCGACCGGACCAGCTTCCGGCCCGTCCCCTCGGTCGACTCGGCCATCCTGCGGATCGTCCGCCGCCCGGAACCGCTGGTGCGGGAACGGAACTCCTACCTGGAGCTGGTCCGGACCGGCTTCACCGGCCTCGGCGGCTCCGTCCGCGCTTCCCTGCGCACCCGCTATCAGGGCGTGGACGAAACGCTGGCCGTCGCGGGCATCGACCGCG
>NZ_JASCXP010000406.1:0-6735 GCF_030010695.1 Nocardia sp. CC201C | reverse complement strand
CCCATGGGACGCGGCAGGCGTCCCGGCTGAAGCCCTGATCGGTGACGCCCAACGCGTGGTACGTGCGGGACCGCGAGTTCTCCAGCGCGATCTGGTAGGTCAGTTCCATGACACCGGTCGTCCCGAAGCACTGCGTCAGGTCCGCGACCTGCTCGCCGGTGACGGTGGGCGGGGTGGCGGTCATGGCGTCGGCGTAGGCGATGGCGGCGCGCTCGTCCGCGCTGTAGTGCGGGGAGGACGCGAATTCGTCGATGTGCCGGAGTTTGTCGACATCCAGGTCGGAATGCTTCATGAGCATGGTGCCGAAGTCCACGCACCAGGAGCAGCCGACCGTGGACGCCACCCGGAAGACCGCGATCTCGCGGACGGTGGCGGGCAGTTCCGTGGACGCCCGCTCCACCATCGTCTCGTGCACGCCCGCGGCCCGCATCAGCTTCGGATGGTTCGCCAGGACCGCGAACGGTTCCGGCACCTCGCCGAAGCGGCGCTTGCTGTACCGGTAGGCGATGCGGGTGAGCAGTCCGGCCTGCTGCGGCGCGACGGCGGGAATTCGGGTGCTACCCATGGCGGTCTCCTTCGATCCGTGGGATGGTGCTGTCCCTTGGACGAGGCGGCCCCGCCGAACGTGACGGGTTGCCGCGGGTGACTCGGCTCACGGTGTCACGAAGCTGGTGGCAGAAGCTCCATGGAGATCTCCTGGATGTCGGAATCGGTGACGATCGGGGGAGCGATCGCGCCCGGGTCGAGAATCGCCATTGACTCTCCTGGTTCGCCTTTGAACCTTCATTCCTGCTTCGGAAATCGGCGCTCGCGCTACACCTGTTACGACGCTGCGGCAGGTGAGAATTCATCGCATCCGACGCGAGTTTCCGACGAGATGCGGCGGGGCCGGTCAGCGCGGCGGGCGGGTGCCCTGACCGCGGGTGTGCCGGGTGGTGCGCCGCTGTGGAAAACGCAGGGTGAAGGGTGCGGGCTCGGGCACCGGATGGCGTTCGCGCGGGGCCACGAACACGCAGGCCACGCCGAGGGCGGGGATCAGGATCAGGGAGACGGTGCTGAGTACCGCGCTGACGCCGCTCAGTTCATCGGGCCAGTGGGTGACGTGGTACAGCAGATGCGGCAGACCGAATACCGCCCAGGCCACCCCCGCCACCCGCGCGACCATGCTGTCCATCAGATACAGCGCGGCCAGTGCCACCACGGCCAGCGCGAGGAAGAACGCGCCCACATCGGCGGCCAGATGATGGTTGTACGGCCCGTCCACGCTCACCCAGCGCATTCCGAAACCCGGGAAGCTGTCGTACCAGGAACGCGGGGCCAGCACCGCCCACAGGCCGGTCAGCAGCCCGATGCAGGCCAGGATCCCCAGCATGATGCGCAGGGCCAGCCACCGACGGCGGTTCACGTCCAGGCGCATGCGCACCCGGAGTCCGTCCCCGGTGCCGCGCAACGAGATTCGCATCGTGCCCTCCCGCCCCAGGCCGAATCGGTGGCGATGCTGATCACGGTAATTCGGTGGGCGGGAGGGGGCAAGGGATGTCAGGTCTCAGATCGGTTCCATGGGCGTGCCCTGACCGACCGTGCGATTCGGATCTACGCCATGACCATGTCGTCGGGACCCCAGTAGGCGCGCATGGCGACGATCTTGCCCGCGTCGTCGAATTCCATGGTGTCGATGGCCGAGAGCGTCATCCGCTTGTCGCCGTAGCGGGCGGTCAGGGTGAAGGAGACCGCGGCGGAGTCTCCGGCGACCCGCACGGCGTGCAGTTCGGTACCGCGCTCGTCGGCGCTCTCGAGGGCGGCGTAGAGCTCGCGGATGGCGTCGTGGCCGACCCGGGTCGGGGTGCCGATCGGGTCCTCGACGGTGGCCTCGGGGGCGTAGAGGGCGATGATGTCGTCGGTGGGGCCGGTGGCGACCAGTTTGAGGTACTGCTCGACCACGTCGCGGGGCTGCGCTGCCATGAGAACTCCCAGGAAAGTGGAACGTGTTCTAGGTTCGTGCTGTAGGTCGCAGCGTAGCAGTGCGGCGGCGGTGGTCACACCGTGCGGCTCGATGAGTGAACATCGTCGATGCGGTGGATTCCGGTGTAGACGTTCATGGAGTCGCCGCGCAGGAATCCGACCAGTGTCAGGCCCGCGTCCTCGGCCATGTCCACCGCGAGGGAACTGGGGGCCGAGACCGCGCCGAGCAGCGGGACTCCCGCCATTGCGGCCTTCTGCACCAGTTCGAAGGAGGCGCGCCCGCTCACCATGAGCACCAGATCGTGGGCGGGCAGCCGGGTCTCGCGCAGCGCCCAGCCGATCACCTTGTCCACGGCATTGTGGCGGCCCACATCCTCGCGCACGGCCAGCGCGGTGCCGTCGGCGGTGAACAGTCCGGCCGCGTGCAGGCCGCCGGTGGCGTCGAAAACCGTCTGCCGGGAACGCAGTTCGCCGGGCAGGGTGGTGAGGACGGTGGTCTTCACCGAGAGGCCTGCGGCGGGAATCGGGAACGGCAGCCGGGTGCGCACCTCGTCGAGCGCCGTCTTGCCGCAGAGGCCGCACGAGCTGTTGGTGAGGAAGTTGCGCGGCCGCGCCGGAACCGGGTGGCGCAGGCGGATATCGAGCACATTGTAGGTATTGCGGCCGTCGGAGTCGGTGCCCGCGCAGTAGCGGGCGGTGACGATGTCGGCGGCGGCGGTGAGCAGGCCCTCGCTGAACAGGAAACCGTGCACCAGGTCGATATCCGCGCCCGGCGTGCGCATGGTGACCGTCAGCGACCGGCCGTCGACGCGGATCTCCAGCGGTTCCTCCACCACCACGGTGTCGGGACGCCGCACCACGCCGGTGGGGGCGATGCGCACGGTCTTGCGGCGGGCGGTGACTCTACTCATGCGGGTGCTGATGGCGTTCGAGTCGAATCGTGATCGCCTTGGAGACCGGGGTGTTGGACCGCCGGGCGACATGATCGAGCGGGACGAGCGGATTGGTCTCCGGATAGTAGGCCGCCGCATTGCCGCGCGGGGTGGGGTAGGCCACCAGGCGGAAACCGGAGACGCGGCGCTCCTGCGGCGCGGCATCGGGCGTCGCGGGATCGGTCCACTCGGAGATGAGGTCCACCAGTTCATCCTCGACGAAACCGAGAGCGGCGATGTCCTCGGCATGGAGCAGGACGACCTTGCGGCCGTTGTGGATACCACGATAGCGGTCGTCGAGGCCGTAGATGGTGGTGTTGTACTGATCGTGGCTGCGCAGGGTCTGCAGGATGAGGCGGCCCTCGGGGACGGGCAACCAGTGCAGTTCGTTGGTCGCGAAATTGGCCTTGCCCGTCGCGGTCCGGAACTCGCGGGCGTCGCGAGGCGGATGCGGGAGCTGGAAGCCATTGCGGCCCCGAACTTTTCGATTGTAGTCGGCGCAGCCGGGCACCACCCGCGCGATGGCGTCGCGAATGCGGTCGTAGTCGCGCCGGAACTCCGCCCACGGCACCGGATGCTCGCGGCCGAACAACGCCTGTGCGAGTTCGCACACGATGGCGACCTCACTGCGCAGGTGCTCGCTCACCGGCTTCAGACGGCCGGTGGACAGGTGCACCATGGACATCGAGTCCTCCACCGAAACCTGTTGGCGCCTACCGTCTTGCAGGTCGTCGTCGGTACGGCCCAGGGTGGGCAGGATCAGCGCGGTCCGCCCGTGCACCACGTGGCTGCGGTTGAGCTTGGTCGAAACGTGCACGGTCAGCTCACCATTGCGCAGCGCCGCCTCGGTGATTTCGGTGTCGGGGGTGGCGGAGGCGAAATTGCCGCCCATGCCGAAGAAGACCTTGGCCTTGCCGTCGCGCATGGCGCGAATGGCCGCCACCGTGTCCCAGCCGTGCTGTCGCGGGCTGGTGATGCCGAATTCGGCGTCCAGCGCCGCCAGGAAGGTCTCCGGCATCTGCTCCCAGATGCCCATGGTGCGATCGCCCTGCACATTGGAGTGACCGCGCACCGGGCAGACGCCCGCGCCCGGCTTGCCGATCATGCCGCGCGACAGCAGCAGATTGGTGGCCTCCTCGATGGTGGCGACACCGTGCACCTGCTGGGTGAGGCCCATGGCCCAGCACACGATGGTGGCCTTCGACTCGGCCAGCAGGCGGGCCGTGCGTTCCAGCTGCTCGCGCGTGAGACCGGTGGCCTGCTCCACCACGCCCAGATCGACGGCGCGCATATGCTTCTCGTATTCCGCGAAGCCCGCCGTATGGGCGTCCACGAAGGCGCGGTCGACCACGGTGCCCGGCGCGCGGTCCTCGGCCTCGAACAGCAGTTTGCCCAGGCCCTGGAACAACGCCATATCGCCGCCGAGCCGGATCTGCAGGAAATCGTCGGCGATCTCGACGCCGGTGGTGAAGCCCTTGACCGTCTGTGGGTCGCGGAAGCCGATGAGACCGGTCTCCGGCAGCGGGTTCACCGCGATGATCCGCGCGCCGTGGGCCTTGGCCTCCGCGAGCGAGGACAGCATGCGGGGATGGTTGGTGCCGGGATTCTGCCCGGCGATCAGGATCAGGTCGGCGTGGGCGAAATCGTCGATGGTGACCGAACCCTTGCCGATGCCGATGGACGAAGTGAGCGCCGCGCCCGAGGACTCGTGGCACATGTTCGAGCAGTCCGGCAGATTGTTGGTGCCGAGGCTGCGGGCCAGCAGCTGATACAGGAAGGCCGTCTCGTTGGAGGTGCGGCCGGAGGTGTAGAAGACAGCCTCGTCCGGGCTGGACAGACCACGCAGGGTATCGGCGATGAGACGGTAGGCGTCGTCCCAGGAGATGGGGGAGTAGTGCTCGTCGCCGGGGCGCAGCACCATGGGCTCGGTGATGCGGCCCTGCTGGCCCAGCCAGTAGCCGGTCTTCTCCGCGAGGTCGCGCACGGGGTGCTCGGCGAAGAACTCCGGGGTGACGGTGCGCAGTGTCGCCTCCTCGGCCACCGCCTTCGCGCCGTTCTCGCAGAATTCGGCCACCCGGCGCGTGCCCGTGGGGTCCGGCCACGCACAGCTCGGACAGTCGAATCCGTGGCGCTGGTTCAGGCGGGACAGGGTGCGGGCGGTGCGGACCACCCCCATCTCCTCGACCGCGCGCTCCAGTGCCACGGTCACCGCCCGCACGCCCGCCGCCTGCGTCTTCGGTGGGTTGACGGTCAGTTCGGCCTCATCGATGTCCTGTTTCGGCGCGGCGCGATGCATGTGGCCATTGTCCTCTTCCGCGCGGGGGACGCCCGAATCGGGGGCGTCGGCGTGCCGGGGCGCATGAACACTCGGGTGCCGCGGCGCTGCCGCCCCCGGCGAGCGCGGAACCCGGGGCGTCGCCACGATTTCGCCTGCGCCACAACAGGCCGCGCCACAACAGAGCGTCACAACCGGTCAGCAACCCCGGTGCCGGATGGCGGTGGGGCCGGGTGCCGGACGATTCGCGTCGCCGGTCTTATCGACGCCTGGTTGTCGCGCACGGCCGGGTGGTCGGGGCGCTGGTGCCGGGGCATCACCCCGCCGAGGTGGCAGCCGTCCAGCGGGCCCTGCGTGCGCCGGAACCGCTCTCGTCCGCCGCGCTGGCGTCGGTGACTGGGCCGCGCTCGCACCCGGCTGACCGCGTGGGCGTCGTGTGGATGTGTGGGTGGTGCGGATCGTGTGGGTTTCGTGCTGATCGTGTCGGTCCCGTTCCGACTACGTCAGCGTCGTCGCGGGCGAATAGCGTCGGTGCTGTAGGTGAGGATGCGGTCGGCGATGCGCAGGCTCCAGCCCGGCTTCAATTCCATCGGCTGCGCACCCAGCCGAATCCAGTCCTCCGCGCGCGGGGCCGCGATATAGGTGCCGCCCGGGGTGGCGGCATCCTGTACGAAAACCCCCGCGCCCTCGATGAACACCCGTGCGTGCACCCGCGAGATGTGCCGGTCGCCGGTGAGGGCGATGGGGGAGGCCGCCGCTCGGCGCACCGCCTCGTCGGCCATGGGATCGCGGCCGAGCACATACGGACGATCCAGCGGGTAGGACTCACCGCCCGACATGGTGAGCGCGCCGAGCGGTTCGGCCAGCGCGGTCGTTTCCGGTGCGGGCAGTCGCGGCGGCTCGACCGCCTGGGCCGACCACGCCTTGGGGACGACCCAGGGTTTCGCCGCCGGTGCCGGATGTGCGGGCTCGGAACGCTCCGGTGCCGAACGCGCCTGCCGCTGCGCGGCTTCCTGGGCGGGATGAGGCTCGTGCCGTGCGGCGTCGGGCGGTCCGGGTGCGGGATGCGGGCCGGGCCGTGGGGTCTCGGGTGATCTTGGCTCGGGTCGCGCCTGCTGCCGCGTGGCCTCTCCCTGCTTCGGGGCGGGCCGCGCCTGCTGGGCCGAATCGGCCGCCGGTTCGGCGGAATCCGGGCCGTCGGCGTCCTCCATGGCGGCCGCGCGGGCGTCGAACGGTGCGGTACGCGGAGGTTCGGCTGACGGGGACGCCTCCGTCCCACGCTTCGGTCGGTCGGATGCGGAGCGCTCGGAACGGGCGGGTTTCGACGTGGCCTCGGACTCGCCGCGTGCGGCACCGGCCTGCGGTGTCGCGGATCGCGCGGCGGCCGATCGCTTGCCCAACATGACTGTGGGCGGCGGGTTCTCGGCGGGCGGACGGTCCGGATCGGGCAGGTCACCGGAGAGTCGGGTGACGGCGTGCGCCGTGGGAGGGATGTCGCTGCCCGGTCGGACCTTCGGCCCGGAGGAGCGTGCGGAATCCGCTCCGGACACCGGCGACGACGGTGCG
>NZ_JASCXP010000405.1:0-6752 GCF_030010695.1 Nocardia sp. CC201C | reverse complement strand
CCGTCCTGTCCCGCGTGCAGCGCGGCCACCGCCTCGGGTTCGTGCCGGGCCGCATTGGCGACGATGCCGAACATGAGCAGCGTGATGGCCAGCGACGAACCACCCGCCGACACCAGCGGCAGCTGGAGTCCGGTCACCGGGAGCAGCCCCACCACATAGCCGATATTGATCAGCGCCTGGCCGGTGATCCAGGTGGTGGCGGTGGCGGACAGCAACCGCAGGAACGGATCCACCGAGCGGGTGGCGATGCGCAGCCCGGTGTAGGCGAACAGCGCGAAAAGCCCCAGCACCAGCGCACATCCGAGGAAGCCGAGTTCCTCGCCGATAATGGCGAAGATGAAATCGTTGTGGGCATTGGGCAGATAGCTCCACTTGGCCCGGCTCTGCCCGAGGCCGCGACCCCAGATACCGCCGTCGGCAAGCGAATACAGCGCCTGCCGGGACTGGTAGCCGATGCCCTGCGGATCCTCACCGGGATTGAAGAAGGCGCGCATGCGGTCGGAGCGGTAGCCCGCCGACAACGCCAGCACCCCCGCCGCCGCCACGCCCGAGACGGCGATGGTGACGAACATGCGCAGCGGCAGCCCGCCGAACCACAGCAGCGCCGCCAGCACGATGCCCAGTGCGATGGTGGTGGACAGATTGGGCTCCAGCACGACCAGGAAGCACACCAGCAGACCGGCGGGCACCAGCGGCATCAGGATCTCGCGATAGCCCACGTGCCCGTCGGCGTATTCGGCGCGGCGCGAGGCCAGCAGGTGCGCGCCCCACACCACCAGGGTGACCTTCACGATCTCCGAGGGCTGCACGGAGACGAATCCGAGGTCGAACCAGCGCCGCGAACCCGACACCTTGGTGCCGATGCCGGGAATGAGCACCAGCACCAGCAGCACCACCGACAGCGCGAACACCGGAAAGGACAGCTGCCGCAGCACCCGCAGCGGAATCCGCAGCGCCACATAGAACGCCAGCGCGCCCACCGCCGCGAACGCCGCCTGCTGGATGAACAGCGAGTACGCCGATTTGCCGACCGCGTACGCCTCGACGCTGGAGGCGGAGAGCACCATGACCAGGCCGAGCACCGTGAGCAGGGCCGCGATGCTCACCACCAGGTGGAACGAGGCCAGCGGGCGGGCCAGCCACGCGCCGAACCACCCGGCCCGGGCCCGTCGCGGGGACTGCGCCGCGGCGGGCCGGGTGGCGGTCATTCGGTGCTCCCGATGTCCTTCTCGTTCAGGTCCGCCACCGCGGTGGCGAAGCTGCGGCCGCGATGGGTGTAGTCGGTGAACATGTCCAGCGACGCGGCGGCCGGGGCCAGCAGCACGGTGTCGCCGCGCCGGGCGAATCCGGCGGCGGCGCGCACCGCGCGCGCCATGACGGCGTCCGGCCCGATCGCGGCGAGTTCGGTGGCGACCATCTCTGCATCGTCCCCCGAACCCACGGTCACGACCGGGACGTCGGGGGCGTGTCGCGCGAGCGCGGCCGCGATCACCTCGGCGTCCTGGCCGAACAGCACGGCGGCGACGAGGTGTTCGCGCACCTCTTCGACGAGGTCCTCCACTCCCGCGCCCTTGAGCTGACCGCCCGCCACCCAGATCACGTGCGGGTGCGCCAGGATCGACGACCGCGCGGCGTGCGGGTTGGTGGCCTTGGAGTCGTCGATGAAGTCGACGCCCCCGACCTCGCGCACGAAGGCGGCCCGGTGCGGGCCCACCTTGTGCTCGGCCAGGCCCTCTTTCACGAATTGCGGTGCCACGTCGATGGATCGGGTGAGCGCGGCGGCGGCGAGCGCGTCGGCCACCCCGGCCGGGCCCGGCGGGCTGATATCGCCGACCTCGGCCAGGATGGCGGCCTTGGTGAAGGCGCGGTCGAGCAGTTTGCCGTCCACCACGCCGAGTTCGCCGTCGGCGGGCACGCCGACGCGGAAGCCGACGGTGCGGCGCGCCTTGGACTTTCGCGCCAGGGCGGCGGCCACGGCATCGTCGAGGCCCACCACGCCGACCCGCCCGGTGAGCGCGCGCGCCTTGGCGGCGGCGTAGGCGTCCAGGCCGCCGTGCCAGTCCAGGTGGTCCTCCGCCACATTGAGCACCACCCCGGCCTCGGGGCGTACCGAGGGTGCCCAGTGCAGTTGGAAGGAGGACAGCTCCACGGCCAGCACCTGCGGTCCGGGATTGCGCCGCAGCGCGTCCAGGATGGGGGTGCCGATATTGCCGCAGGCCACGCTGGGGATGCCGGCGGCGCGCAGGATGGCGTGCGTCATCTGCGTGGTGGTGGTCTTGCCGTTGGTGCCGGTGATGACCAGCCACTTGCGCACCGGACCGTAGATGCGGGCCTGATCGACCCACCACGCGAATTCCACGTCACCCCAGACCGGGATGCCGGAGGTGACCGCGGTGACCAGCACCGGGGAGTCCGGCCGCCAGCCCGGGCTGGTGATCACCAGCGCGAATCGGTCCAGCGCACCGTGTTCCACCAGATCCGCGGGGGCGGCGGTGGCCAGACCGAGTTCGGCGGCCTCCGCCAGGGCCTGCTCACCGCCGTCGGTGACCACCGGACGTGCGCCGATGTCCAGCAGCGGTTCGATGAGCGAGCGCCCGGACACCCCCCATCCGGCGACGAGAACGTCACGGCCACGCAGAAATTCGAGCATGGGCCCCGGTGACCGGAGCACCCTCGGAGAATGTTCGACCATCGCCTTCGACCTACCCGACCGACAGATACTCGCTGTAGAACAGGCCAAGACCAACCGCGGACGCCATACCGGCGAGCATCCAGAATCGGATGATCACCGTCGTCTCGGCCCAGCCGCTCAATTCGAAATGGTGATGGAACGGGGCCATCTTGAACAGCCGGTTCCGGGTGGTGCGGAAGACCGCGACCTGCAGCACCACCGACGCCGCCTCGGCCACGAACAGCGCGCCGATGACGATCATGAGCAGTTCGGTGTGCGTGGTGATGGACAGGCCGGCCAGCAGGCCGCCCAGCGCCAGCGATCCGGTGTCACCCATGAAGATCTTCGCGGGAGCCGCGTTCCACCACAGGAATCCGATGCACGCCGCGCCACCGGCCGCGCACACCAGCGCCAGATCCAGCGGATCGCGCACGTTGTAGCAGCCCGCCTCCGGGTAGTCGACGCAGGCGTTGCGCCACTGCCAGAAGGTGATGATCATGTACGCGCCAAGCACCAGGCTCATGGATCCGGCGGCCAGACCGTCCAGGCCGTCGGTGAGGTTCACCGCATTGGACCAGGCCACCACGACCAGGCAGACGAAGGCCAGGAAGATCCACACGCTCATCGACACGGTGGTGATGTCGCGCACGTAGGACAGGTGCTTGCTGGCCGGGGTCAGCCCGCTGTCGTTGCGGAACTTCAGCGCCAGCACGCCGAAGACCACGGCGGCGGTGAGCTGTCCGATGTACTTGCCCGCCGCGGTGAGACCGAGATTCCGCTGCTTGCGGATCTTGATGAAGTCGTCGAGGAAGCCGACGCCGCCCAGCGCGGTGGCCAGGCCCAGCACCAGCAGGCCCGAGGCCGACGGTCCGGGCTGGCCGTAGCTCATGCCGATCAGGTGGGTGCCCAGGTAACCGGCCCACATACCGGCGAGGATGGCGACGCCGCCCATGGTGGGGGTGCCGCGCTTGGCCTTGTGGCTCTCCGGGCCGTCGACCCGGATCTCCTGTCCGAAGCCCTGTTTGGCGAACATGGAGATGAGGACGGGGGTGAGCAGAATGGAGACGGCGAGCGCGATGGCGGCCGAGAAGAGGATCTGGGTCATCGTGCGGCCTCCTCCGCCGCGGCGTGCCGCGCATCAGAACCAGCGGCGGGCCGCGAATCAGAACCAGCGGCGGGCCGCGCAATCGAACCAGCGGCGGGCCGCGCAATCGAATCAGCGGCGGGCCGCGCATCCGGGCCTGCTGCGGCCGTCAGATGTTCGGCGACGGCCCACAGCCCCACCGACTTGGACGCCTTGACCAGCACCACGTCACCGGGTGCCAGTTCACTGTCGAGCAGTTCGACGGCGGCGGCGATATCCGGCACGTGCACCGCCTCCTCGCCCCACGATCCCTCCTGCACCGCGCCCTGGAACATGGCGCGCACCGGGCGGCCCGCCCCGACCACGATGAACCGGTCCACGTCGAGCCGGACGGCCAGGCGGCCGATCCGGTCGTGTTCGAGCACCGATTCCTCGCCCAGCTCCCCCATCTCACCGATGACGGCCCAGCTGCGGCGCGGGGTGTCGCCGGATTTGGCCATGGTGACCAGCGCCTTGAGCGCGGCCCGCACCGAGTCCGGGTTGGCGTTGTAGGAGTCGTTGATCACGGTGACGCCGTCGGCGCGGGTGCGCACGTCCATGCGCCGTTCCGAGACCGCTTGCGCCGCACCGAGAGCCGCGGCGACGGTCGCCAGGTCCGCCCCGCATTCCAGGGCGACCGCGGCGGCGGCGAGCGCATTGCCGACCTGGTGTTCACCGTGCACGGCCAGGGTCACGTCCACGCTCTCGTCGCCGCGGCGCAGGGTGAAGCGGGCGCGTGCCTGGTCGTCCAGGGTCACGTCGGTGGCGCGCAGGTCCGCCCCGGCGGCCTGGCCGACCTGCACCACGCGCGCCGCGGTGCGTGCCGCCATGGCCGACACCAGCGAGTCGTCGGCATTGAGCACCGCGAGCCCGGTGGCCGGAAGTGCTTCCGCCAGTTCGCCCTTGGTCTCCGCGATCGCCTCGCGGCTGCCGAATTCGCCCAGGTGCGCGGTGCCGACATTGAGCACCACGCCGATGCCCGGCGGGGCCACCTCGGTGAGGGCGCGAATATGGCCCCGGCCGCGGGCGGACAGTTCCAGCACCAGGAAGCGGGTGTCGGCGTCGGCGCGCAGCGCCGTCCAGGGGTGACCGAGCTCATTGTTGAACGAACCGGGCGGAGCGACAACGGGTCCCAGCGGGGACAGGACTGCGGCGAGCAGGTCCTTGGTGGAGGTCTTACCGGAGGAGCCGGTCACGCCGATGACGGTGAGACCACCCGCGGCGACGAGCCGGTCGACGCTGGTGCGGGCCAGCTTCGCCAGCGCCGCCAGCACGGCCGCGCCGGAGCCGTCGGTATCGGCGGCCAGCGCCAGCGCCCGGCTGGTGCGGCGGTCGTCCGGTACCGCGCCGCCGGACGATCCGCGGTCGTCCCGTTCGGCATCTCCGTCTCGCTCGTCGGGGGCGGCGGACGGTGGCGTGACCACGATGGCGGGCACGCCCACCGGTCGGGCCGCCAGTACCGCCGCCGCGCCCGCGGCGACGGCCTGTCGCGCGTAGTCGTGTCCGTCGACCCGCGCGCCCGGCAGCGCCAGGAACAGGTCGCCGGATCCGATACGGCGCGAATCGAATTCGACCGCGCCGGTCACGGTCACCTCCGGGTCGGGACAGTCGTGTAGCGTGCCGCCCACGACATCCGCGATCTCCCGCAGTGTCATCTCGATCATGAAACCGTCAGGTCCTTAGTTTTCTCGGAGAGAGCCGCCGCGAGCACCTCGCGGTCGTCGAACGGATACTTCACACCCGAAATCTCCTGCCCTGTCTCATGTCCCTTGCCCGCCACCAGCACCGCGTCCCCGGGCCGGGCCCAGTCCACGGCGGCGGCGATGGCGGCCGCCCGATCCCCCACCTCGCGCACCTCGCCACGCTGCCCTTCCGGCAGCGCGTCCGCGCCCGCGCGCACGGCCGCGCGGATGGCGGCCGGATCCTCCCCGCGTGGATTGTCGTCGGTGATGATGAGCAGATCCGCCCCGCGCGCCCCCGCCGCACCCATGAGCGGGCGCTTCCCGGCGTCGCGGTCCCCGCCCGCGCCCACCACCACGGCCAGGCGGCCGCCCGCGCCCTGTTCGGCGAGATACGTTCGCAGCGTGGCGATCACCGATTCCACGGCGGCGGGCTTGTGCGCGTAGTCCACCACGGCGAGGAAGCCCTGGCCCCGGTCCACGCGCTGCATGCGGCCCGGCACGTCCACCTCGCCCAGCGCGGCGGCGGCCGCGGCCGGATCGACACCGGCGGCCTCGCACACCGCGACCGCGAGCAGGCCGTTGGCGATGTTGTAGTCACCCGGAAGGCGCAGGCGCACCGGCACGTTCAGCGCGCCGCGGGCGGCGGTGAAGCTCTGAGTACCACCCGGTCCGGCGGTGACGTCGGCGGCGGTCCAGTGCGTGGGCTGCGTGGTGGAGACGGTCACGATATGGGTGCGCTGTTCGAGCTCCCCGGCCAGCCGCCGTCCCCAGGCGTCGTCCACGCAGATCACCGAGGTGGCCGCGCCCACCGACGAGGCCGGATCGAACAGGCGGCGCTTGGCCGCGTAGTAGTCCTCGAAGTCGGCGTGGAAATCCAGGTGGTCCTGGGACAGATTGGTGAACGCGCCCACCGCGAACTCGACACCGTCCACCCGGCCCAGCGCCAGCGCGTGACTGGACACCTCCATCACCACGGCCTGCACGCCCCGCTCCACCATGACCGCGAACATGGCATGCAGCTGCGGTGCCTCCGGGGTGGTGAGGGCGCTGGGCACGCGCACGCCGCCGATGCGGGTCTCGATGGTGCCGATGAGCGCGGTGCGCAGCCCGGCCGCGGTCAGGCCCGCCTCCACCAGATACGAGGTGGTGGTCTTGCCGGAGGTGCCGGTGATGCCGATGATGCGCAGCCGCCGCGACGGATCGCCGTAGAGGGCCGAGGACAGCACACCGAGCACCGCGCGCGGATCGTCGCGCACCAGCACCGGCACCTCGATCG
>NZ_JASCXP010000404.1:0-6755 GCF_030010695.1 Nocardia sp. CC201C | reverse complement strand
GTGCTGGTGCGTCGGAGCGGGCGGTTGACCGGGCGTCGGGTGTGTCTGCGCGGGCGGTTGACCGGGCGTCGGGTGTGTCTGCGCGGGCGGTTGACCGGGCGTCGGGTGTGTCTGCGCGGGCGGTTGACCGGGCGTCGGGTGTGTCTGCGCGGGCGGTTGACCGGGTGCCGGATATGTCTGCGCGGGCGGCTGACCCGGTGCCGGATATGTCTGCGTGGACGGCTGGTCCGGTGTCGGGTGTGGCTGCGCAGTTTGCTGGCCGGGCACCTGATGTGCCTGGTCGAGCGACTGGCGGTCGGTGCCGGACGGGTCGAACCCGGCCGCGCGGCCGGCTGCCCGGTCACCCTGGGCCAGCGGTGGACGGCCGGTCTCCACCGTCCGGCCCGACTCGTGGCCGAGCTGATCGCCCTGGTGGGTGGGCGGCTGCGGCGGCTGTGCCGAGGGGTACGGCGTCCGAGGCTGTTCCGGCTGCTGCGGTGCGGCCGGGGGATGCGGCTGGTACAGCTGCGCGCGGGTGGCGGGATGCGGGGGCAGCTTCTCCACACCGGGCGGCGGCAGTACCCGTTCCGCACCCGCCACCAGGGGAGTCGCGGGCGATGCCGGAGCATCGCTCGCCGCCGCCGGTGCGGTCGGCTGCCGAGTGCTCGGCTGGGAGATCTGCGGCACTGTTCCGTGCGAGTGGGGTCGGACCTCGTCCGAACTCGCCGCGACGTCCGCACCGGCGCCGCGCGCGGTGCGGTCGCTCGCGTACGGCGCACTGCCGCCCGGACTCCGGGGGGCATCGTCGCGGTTCCGGTCGGCCTCGCCCGGCTGGTCGGCCTCGCCCGACGGGCGCTGGAATACCTCGCCGGAACGCTGGCGATCGCCCGCGCCGGAGCCGAGATCGCTCAGGTTGGTCAGATTCGACGCGGCGCGCGGCTGTACGCCGACACCCGGGGCGGGGGCGGGCTGGCCCGGGTCGCCGGCGGCGGTGCTGTCGGACTCCGTCGGTCGGGTCGACCGAGAGCCGGACGCCTCCGCGCCGGGCCGGGCGTCCACCTTCGGGATGGCCCCGGTGGCACGGGCCACGGCCTCGGCCGCATTGGTCTGGGCGATGCCGCCGGAGGCCGTCACCACGGGCAGCACGGTGGTGGAGTCGTCCAGCCGCTCGGTCGGGGCCTCGCTGTCCACCATCCGGGGGCGGATCTTGCGGAACGAGCGCGGCTTGGTGGCGGGGGTGCCGTCGGCCAGCGCGGGCATCTGCAGGGTGACCGGGTCGGTGACCGGGGTGGTCTTCACCAGGTCCACCATGTCGCCGCCGCCGGGCCGCTCATCGTCGAGGATGGGTTCGCCGAGCCCGACCTTCTCCTGGATCTTCTTCATCCAGGCCGGAGCCCACCAGCAGTCGTCGCCGAGCAGTTTCATGGTGGCGGGCACCAGCAGCATGCGCAGCACGGTGGCGTCGATGAACAGCGCCGCCACCATGCCGTAGGCGATGTACTGCATCATCACGAGTTCGGAGAACGCGAACGCGCCCGTCACGACCAATAGGATGAGTGCCGCCGCGGTGATGATGCGCCCGGTCTGGGCGGTGCCGACGCGCACGGATTCGGTGGTGCTGGCCCCCTGCGTGCGCGCCTCCACCATGCGGGAGAGCAGGAACACCTCGTAGTCCACGGATAGGCCGTAGATGATCGCGATGATCAGCACCAGCACCGGCGACATGATCGGCTGCGGCGTGAAGTTCAGCAGGCCCGCGCCGTGGCCGTCGATGAAGATCCAGGTGAGGATGCCGAGCGTGGAACCGAGGCCGAGCGCGCTCATGAGCGCCGCCTTGAGCGGCAGCACCAGCGATCCGAAGGTCAGGAACATCAGGATGGTGGTGACCAGCAGCACCAGCGCGATCATCAGCGGCATGAGGTCCAGCAGCGAGTTGATGCTGTCCATCATCATGACCGGTTGCCCGGTGACCATGACCTCCGCGCCCTCGGGCACCGGCATCGAGCGCAGATAGTCGACGGTGTCCTCGGGATGCGCGCTGTCGGTGACGGTGGCCTCGGAGACCCAGACGTTCGACCCGTTCGGCGGTTTCGCCGGAATGCCGAACTGGGAGTTCTTCACCAGTCCGGGAGCCTGATTCGCCTCCGCCAGGATCTGGCCGATATTGCGCGAGTTGTCGGTGACGATGATCAGCTGCACCGGATCGGATTTGCGCAGCGGGAAGATCTCGTCGAAGTGCTCCTGCGCCAGTCGGGTCGGATTGTCCGGCGGCAGATAGGTTTCGCTGATACCGCCGAACTGCAGGTTCTTCACCGGGATGATGAGCAGCAGCAGCACGATGGTGAGCGGGATGGCGACCTTGAGCGGGTGCTTCATCACCCACGCGGTCATCCGGCCCCAGAAGCTGTTCTCGACCTCGTCGGCGGTCTTGGTCTTGCGAATCCACTTGAGGCCCAGCATGTCCACGCGCGGGCCGAGGATGCTCAGCATGGCGGGCAACACGGTGAGCGCCGACACCATGGCCAGCAGCACCGCGGCGATGGTGCCGTAGGCGACCGACTTGAGGAAGCCCTGCGGGAACAGCAGCATGCCCGCGCTGGCGGCGATGATCATGGTGGCCGAGGAGGTGACGGTGCGCCCGGCCGTCATGACCGAGCGGCGCACCGCGGCCTTGGTGTCGTAGCCCTCCGCGAGTTCCTCGCGGAACCGGCTCACGATGAACAGGCCGTAGTCGATGGCCAGACCCAGGCCGATCATCGACACCACGGCGGAGACGAACGAGTTCACCTCGGTGAACTTGGTCAGTCCCATGATGATGCCGTTGGAGGCCAGAATGGTGAGCCCGCCGATGATCAGCGGCAGTGCGGCGGCGACGATACCGCCGAAGATGAAGAACAGCAGCACCGCGACGGCGGGCAGCGCCAGCAGTTCCATGCGCTTCACGTCGCTGGCGATGGTGTCGTTCAGCGTGAACCCGATGGGTTGCAGGCCCGCGACCTCGACCTGGACGCCCGGAATCGTGAAGGCGTCCTGCACCTGCGCGTAGTTCCGCAGCATCTCGGTGTCGTTGTTGCCCTCGAGGGCGAGCGCGGCGAAGGCGTGCTTCTTGTCCTTGCTGCCCGCGACCGACGGAATCCACTCGCCGGTCTCGGTCTGCCAGTAGGCCCCGTTGACCTTGGTGATCAGCGGGTATTCCTTGGGCAGGCTGTTGAGCTTGTCGACGACCGTCCGGCTGAACTCCGGATCGTCGATGGTCTTGCCCTCGGGCGCGGTGAACAGCAGCAGGATGTCGGCGCTGTGGTCGCGGCCGTAGACCTGGTCCTTGAGTTCGGCGGCCTGGGTGGATTCCGAGGTGGGGTCGAACCACCCGCTGGAGCTGAGATGGTTTTCCAGCCCGAACCCGAAACCTCCGAGTGCGAGCATGGCGGCGGTGACCACGCCGAGCACGGCGAAGCGCAGCCGGTAGACCAGGTCGCCCCAGCGGGTGAACACTAAGCGACTCCTTGAGCGGGGCGGGAGGTGAGCAGTGCGGACAGCGGCCGGAAGGGCTGCAGCCATGCTCCCTCGTCGGGCAGCGAATCGAGGCTCACCCTGGGCAGCGGTTCACGGAACACGCCCGGGATGTCCTCCAGATCGATGAACTCGAGGATATCGGACGTGACGGCCCAACTCGCGTGCTCACGGAATCCGAGCACCTGAACGGGAACGCCCGTCGCGGCGATCTCCTCGAGCGGTGCGCGGAACGCCTGTCCGTCCGCGGAGGCGACCATGATGCCCGCCAAGCCCGCGCCGCGACGGCGTAGCTCGATATGGGCGAGCATATCGCTGTCGACGTCGGAATCCTCGTCGATTTTGGGTTTTGCGAAGACTGCGTAGCCGACATTGCGCAGCGCCTCCACCCACGGTCGCACCACATCGGCGGTGCCGGGCGCGATATTGGTGAAGACGGTCGCCTCGGGTTCGACCCGGCGCGGGCTACCTACCGACAGTTCGGCTGTGCGGGCCAGCAGCCAGCGCCCGAGGGCGTCGAAGCGGGGACGGTAGGCGGCGGTGGGGCGGCCGCCGAGGATCGCGCCGAGTCCCATATCGAGATTCGGTGCGTCCCAGACCAGCAGGACGCGGCGCACGTCCGGGGTGCTGACGCCTAGTGCTGGGGTGCCGGGCACTTCCGCGGAGGGGGTGCCGTGCATTATTTCGGCAACATCCGATACCTCCGGGGTCATTTCGCTGACACTCATGATTCGATCTTCCCCCAGATGAACTCGTTGATCGCGCTACCCGCGCGGAGTCCTTTGCTTTCGAACTTGGTAATCGGACGTTCGAAACCGATTGGTGCGGTTTCGCGCCAATCGTCCGAATTGCCCCCGGTCGTCTCATTCAGGCCGATGAGCTGGGGTTCTCCCGCTCCGACCTCGGCAATCCACTCCGCGTAGTCGGCGTGGTCGGTGGCGACATGCAACACGCCGCCGGGTTTCAGCCGCGACGCGATGAGCTTCAGCGTGGCGGGCTGGATCAGCCGCCGCTTGTGATGGCGAGCCTTGGGCCACGGGTCCGGGAAGAAGATCCGGACACCGGTCAGCGACTCCTCGGCAATCATGTTTTCCAGTACGTCCACGGCATCGCCGCGCAGCAGCCGGACATTGTCGATGCCCTCGCGCTCGATGGCCTTCACCAGCATGGCCAGACCCGGCTTGTAGACCTCGATGCCGATCAGGTTGAACTGCGGCTCGTCGAGCGCCATGGCCGCGGTGGCGGTACCGGTACCGCAGCCGATCTCGATGATGAGCGGCGCGCTGCGGCCGAACCAGGCGTCGGCGTCGAGCGGGTCGTCGGACACGTCCTTCCCGATGCGCGGCCACATCCGCTCCCAGGACTCCTGCTGGGACGGCGTCAGCGCGCCCCGGCGGGACCGGAAGCTGGTGACCCGAGGGTAGAGACGGTTGCCGGTGGCCGACCGCGGCCCGGGAACTGACTCGGCAGTGTGGTTCGCGGCGTCGTTCACGGCGTCCATTGTCCAGTATTCGTTGATTAGCGCAGCAATCGACCACGCGTTGGGTGTCCGATCCGTTTTCCGGCGGGCATTTTCGTGATCGCGCCCACCTGCGTTTCCGCGACCGGGTACCGGGAAACGAGCGGTAATGCGACCGTGTCGCCGAATGGGCGGGTCGTGACGCGCCACACAGTGGCGTGGCGCCGGTGATCGGGCGCACCGTCCGCGCCGACCGGTGGGCGGCCGACGCCCCCGGCCAGCGGGGTTGTCCCGATGGCGCAATTCCCGCTTCATGGCGTCGTTTTCGTGACTAGGATTCGCTGTATTCGCGATGGGCACGCGGGTACCGGTGCGGGCACACCGGATTTCAGGGCATTTCTGCCGAAAACACACGTGAGTTATTGCGTTGAGCTACAGCGAGATACGCGATGGATGAAGGTCGAAGCGAACTGGAGCTGCTGCTGACGGCGGTCCGCGCGAGCGATACGCCGGTCCCCCCACGACTCGAAGCCGCCGTCCGGCGTTGGCGGCGGCCGTTGCGCATTCAGGTCACCGGGCGCAGCCGTGCCGGAAAGACCACGGTGCAGCGGGCTTTGGCCCTGCTCGCCGCCGAGGAGACCGCGTCGGTGGACGTGCCGGGGCAACCCGAACCGGTCCTGGACGGCGATCTCGTCCTCTATATCTTGGCGGGCGCGCCGCACCCCGCGGATCGAGCGGTGCTCGCCACCGTGCCGCCGGAGCGAATGCTGCTGGTGCTGAACAAGGCCGACGCCATCGGCAGCCGCTGGAGCGATGCGGTCACCGCCGCCGAGCGCTGCGCCGAGGAGTTCGGCGTGGCCGTTCATCCGGTGGTGGCGAACCTGGCGGCCCATACCCGATCCGGCATCGTCACCGATGCCGAACGGGCCACCCTGTGCCGCCACCGCGACCATCCGGACCCGACGTTCGCCCTCGTTCCCGAACGGTTCACCGACCCCGCCTTCGGCTCCGACACCGCCGACCGGAAGGCGCTGCTCACCCGCTGGCCGCTGCCCGGCCTGGCCTGTGCCCTCTCCGCGCTGCGGTACCGGCCCGAGCTGTCGTCGGGTCGAATCCTGCAGATCCTGCACGCCGCCAGCGGAATCGACCCGCTGCACGCCGACCTGCGCCGCCGCTGCGAAGCGCACGCGGCCCGGCGCGGCGGCGAACTCCTCGACGAGCTCACCCGGCTGGCGGCCTGCCGCATTCCGGCGCGCGACCGCATCGAGACCTACCTGCGGGGCGACGAAGCGCTGGCGCTGGGCCTGCGGGCGGGCCTGTCCAGTCCCGCGCTCGCCCGGCTGCCCGCCACCGACCCCGCCCCCTCCGACCCGGACCAAGCCCTGGCGCACGCCGCCCACTGGCGCGCGGTCGTCGCCGCCGACATCACACCGGATGCCCGTCGCGCCGCGCTGCGCATTCACGACGGCTACATCCGCCTGTGGGAACGGTTGACCGATGCCCGACTCTGAACGCCCCGGCACCGCCCGCGCCACCCGCCGGGAGACCGCCACCCCCATGGTCGGTCCGCCCGCTCCGGACGACGAGCCGTTGAGCCGGGGTCCCGAGCGTCGGGAACAGCCAACGGACGGAACCGTCGAGGAGTCCCGGGGATCCACGCACGGGCGGGAATCGCCCGGCGGTTCCGCCGCGACCGGTGGCGATACCACGGCCGCGGCCGCCGGGTCGGCCACCTCATCCGGTCCGTTTGGAGTTTTATCCCGTCCGTCCGGAGTATCAGCCACTCCGTCCGGAATTCCAGCAGATC
>NZ_JASCXP010000403.1:0-6843 GCF_030010695.1 Nocardia sp. CC201C | reverse complement strand
CGCTGGCCCTGCACCAGAAGGTGCTGCCCGGCACCATCAATGTCGAGGCCCCCAATGCCGAGATCGACGCGGCGACCGCGCCGTACTACGTGAACAGTCGCACCCGGCCGTGGATCCGGGATCCGAGGCGGCCGGTGCGGCGGGCGGCGGCCTCGGCAATGGGCTTCGGCGGCACCAACTTCCACCTGGTGCTGGAGGAGGCGGACGCGACGCGCGGGCCGGTGCTGCACCGGGTGCCGCGCGCCCACCTCTGGCACGCGCCCGACGTGGCCACGCTCATCGACGCGGTGCGCGACCGCGCGGGCGGAGACGGCGGGGATATTCCGGAGGGCCACGCCCGCATCGGATTCGTCTCGATCGACGACGACTCCACCGACCATCTGCGGGCGCTCGCGGTGGACGAGTTGGTGCGCAACCCCGATGCGGCGCACTGGGATCACCCGGAGGGCGTGTACTTCCGGGCGGCGGCGCTGCCGGACCGCAAGGTCGGCGCGCTGTTCGCCGGTCAGGGCAGCCAGTATGTCGATATGGGTGCCGACGCGGCGCTGAACAATCCACCCGTCGGCGCGGCCTTCGACGCCGCCAACGCCGGATTCGCCGATGCGCCGGTGCGACTCGGCGCGGTGGTGTTCCCGCCGCCCGCCTTCGACGAGTCCACGCGGGAGGAGCAGGAGAACACCCTGCGCCGCACCGAATTCGCGCAGCCCGCCATCGGGGCGCTGTCGGCGGGGCAGTACCGGGTGCTGTCCGAGTACGGATTCCGGGCGGACGGGTACCTCGGGCACAGCTTCGGTGAGCTCACCGCGCTGTGGGCCGCCGGTGCGGTCACCACCGAGCAGTTCTTCGGGCTGGCGCGGGCGCGCGGCGCGGCCATGACGGTGGCCGACGGCGTGGACGCGGGCACCATGGTCGCGATCGCCGCCGCACGCGACGTGGTGGAGGCGCTCATCGACGGTATCGACGACGTGTGGATCTGCAATCACAACGCGCCCGATCAGGTCGTGGTCGGCGGTGGCACCGACGGAGTGGCGACGGTGACCGAGCGGTGTGCCGAAAATGGCTGGGCGCTCCGGCATCTGCCGGTGTCCGGTGCGTTCCACACGCCGTACGTCGGCCATGCGGTGGCGACGTTCGGGGCGGCGGTCGCGGAGGTGGAGATCGGTGCGCCGGACGCGCCGGTGTACGCCAATACCCGGGGCGCTGCCTACGGCGAGGACGACGACGGCAATCGCGCCACCCTCACCGCGCAGCTCAGCAATCCGGTGGAGTTCGCCGACGCGCTGGCCGCCATGCGGGCCGACGGCTGCACCGTCTTCGTGGAATTCGGTCCCAAGCAGGTGCTGACCTCGCTGGTACGCCGCACCTACGGCGACCAGGTGATCGCCATCGCGACCGACTCCGGGCCGATCGGCAATGGTGACCTCGCGCTCAAGCGGGCCGCGGTGCGGTTGGCCGTGCTGGGCTTCGATATTCGCGGCATCAATCGTTTCGCCGTCGCCGAACCGCCGGCGGTCACCTCGAAACCCGCCATGGCGGTGACGCTTTCGGCTCCCGAGTACGTGCCGGAGAGCCGTCGCGCCGCCTACGCCGCCGCCCTGTCGGACGGTTATCGCGCCACCGTGGACGCTCCCGCGCCACCGCCACCGCCACCGGCACCGGCTCCCGTGCCGGTGCCCGCCCCCTCGCCCGCGATCATTCCCTCGAACGGACAATCGGAGAACCACGTGTCAGCGGACCCGCAGTACCGAGAGCCCGCGAGCGCCCTGGACAGCGCCCTCGCCCAGCATCTGCACACCCACCGCCACTACCTGGACGGCCAGCTCGACCTGGCGCGCGGGCTCGCGGGAGCGCTGCGCGACGGCGCGCTCGACGATCTGACCGTGCGCGCCATCGAGGCCGTGAAGGAGCACGGCGTGGCCATCAGCGACAGCCACTCGCGAGCCAGCGAGGTGCTGGCGCAGCTGGCCGAGTTGGAGGGTGGGGGGTCGGTGTCGCCGCGTGCCACCGCCTTCACGGTGGACGCCGACCCGCTGCGGTCGTTCGCGCCGGGCCACACGGCGCGGGTAGTGGAAGACACCGCACAGCGGTCGCTGGTCTCCGGCAATGGGGCGATCGTGCCGCCGCCCGCGGATACCGCATCGCGGTCGACCGGGAACGGGGCGGACTCGTCGCATCGGGCCGATGCCGAGTCCGCGTCGCCGGGGATCGAATCCGTCCCCGGTGCGGCCGCGGCCGATTCGGTCGTCTCCAGCGACACTCTGCGGCAGGCGCTGCGTGACGTGGTGGCCGAGAAGACCGGCTATCCGGTGGACATGGTCGATCCGGCCATGGATCTGGAGGCGGACCTCGGGGTGGATTCGATCAAGCGGGTGCAGGTGATCGGGGCGCTCCAGGAACGTTTTCCGGCGCTACCGAGTCTCGGTCCCGAGCAACTGGGCACACTGCGCACGTTGGATCAGATCGCGGAACTGCTGGCGGGATCGGCGGAGGCACAGCCCGATACGGCGAAGGAACAGCCTGATACGGCGGAGGCATCGGGGGACGGACCGTCCGTCTCCGAGGCGGCGTCGGACGACGCGCTGCGGCGGACCCTGCTCGAGGTCGTGGCCGAGAAGACCGGCTATCCGGTGGAGATGATCGATCCGGCCATGGATCTGGAGGCGGACCTCGGGGTGGATTCGATCAAGCGGGTGCAGGTGATCGGCGCACTCCAGGAACGCTTCCCCGCGCTACCGAGTCTCGGCCCCGAGCAACTGGGGACGCTGCGCACTCTCGATCAGATCCTGGCGGAACTGGTCGGGGGTGATGTCCACCCAAAAGCTGAGGCCGCGGCCCGGACGCCGCGGCACCTCGTCGAACTCGTCGAACTCGCGCCGGTGGATCTCGTCGTGGATCCGTATCGGACGGCCGGGCGCGCCGTGGTGGTGTGCCTGGACCACTCCGCCGAAACCGATTGCGAGGCGGTGGAGGAGGAACTGCGCGAGCGGGGCTGGCAGGTACGGCGAGCCGACGGCGCCGCCGACCTCGGCGGGGCTCCGGCGGATGTGTGCGTGGTGGTCGCGGGGGTAGCGTCGGAATGGGAACAGGCGCAACGCGTCCTGAGCGACGGCATCCTGGTGGCCGGACGGGCGTTGCCGGTACTGGGCGGTGCGAGCGGCCGGGCCGGATTCGTCACCGTCACGCGGATCGACGGGCAGCTCGGATTCCAGGGAGCCGCACCGGTTGCGGCCCTGTTGGGCGGCCTCGGCGGCATGGTGAAAACCCTTGCCGCGGAGCAGCCATCGCTGTTCTGCCGGGCACTCGACATCGATCCGGCGGTATTGCCGGGACAGCTGGCCGAGATCGTGCTCGAGGAACTGTGCGATGCGGCGCGGGACACCGTCGAGGTCGGGGTGGACGCGGCGGGGCGGCGGCGCACGCTGGTGCCGAGTCGGCACGCGGCGGCGCGGGACAGCGATATCGTGCACGCCGACACCGACTTCGAGGTCGACGACCTCACCGAGGACGACGTGCTGTTGGTCACCGGTGGTGCGCGCGGGGTGACGGCGACCTGTGTGCGGGCGCTGGCCCGCGTATGCCCGGCCCGGTTCGTATTGCTGGGCCGGACCGAACCGGTGCCCGACCCGGAGTGGGCACACGGCGTGGCCGATGCGGAACTCGAGGCAGCGGCGGTGCGGGCGCTGGCCGGGAACGGCGTGACGCCGCGTGAGATCGACCGGCACTGCGCGGGCGTGCGTGCGGTGCGCGAGATCCGGTCCGTGCTGGACGAACTCGGCGAGCGCGCCGACTACGTGGCGGTCGACGCCACCGACGCCGAAGCGCTGCGCTGGGCGCTACTGCCGTGGCGCGACGCCATCACCGGGGTCGTGCACGGGGCCGGAGTGCTCGCGGATTCCCTGCTCCCCGACAAGACGCCGGAATCCATCGACCGGGTGCTGCGCCCCAAGCTCGCCGGACTCGCCGCGGTGCTGGCGGTCGTCGAAGCACCCCGGCACCTGGTGCTGTTCACCTCGGTGGCCGGATTGTTCGGCAATGCCGGGCAGGCGGACTACGCGGCGGCCAACGAGGCGTTGAGCCGCTTCGCCGTCGGCTGGGGCCGCCGCTACCCGGAACGCCGGGTGACCGCGCTGGACTGGGGCGCGTGGGACGGCGGCATGGTGACCGCCGCACTGCGCGAGCACTTCCGGAGCCGGGGCATCCCGCTGCTGGATCCGGCCGCCGGTGCGGCGGCGTTCACGGCTCAGTTCAGCACGGCGCGGCGGGCGGAATCGGTGCTGCTCGTCGGCGCGGCGACACCGCTGTCGACGGGGGCGGTGGAAACGGGGCCGCTCCGGGCCCGCCGCGGACTGGCCGGACTCGTCGACGAACCGGTCATCGCCGCCCATCGGATCGGCGAGCACATCGTGCTCCCGGCGACGTTCGGGCTGGGTGCGATGGTCAATCTCGCCGAGCGCGCCGGAGCGGGACGAACGGTGATGGGCGTGCACGACTTCCAGGTGCTCAAGGGGCTGGTCTTCGACCATCCCGTGACCGCGCTGGAACTGGAGATCGAGCCGATCGGGTCGATCGACGGGCACGATGCCGTGCGCGCCACCGTCTTCGGCGAGACCACCGCTCACTTCCGGGCCACCCTGCTGTACGGCGCGGCATCGGAACCCACTGCCCGGCCGCGGATTCCGGACGGCGTAGCAACGGATGCCCAGCGGATATACCGCGACGCCGTCCAATTCCACGCCCCCGCGCTCCAGGGGCTGCGCCGGATACGGTCGGAGAGCGACGCCGCGATCGTCTTCGAATGCTCCCTCCCGGCCGAGCCGGTCGCCCTGGGGGCCTACGCGGGCCGGTTGCACAACCCGGTCACGGCGGACCTCGTGCTGCAAGGGCCGCCGGTCCTGGGCCACCGCCTGCTCGGTACGGCCTGCCTGCCACTCGGCATCGGCCGCATCGACTATCACGCACCCCTCCCGACCGGCGAGCCCTTCCTGCTCCTGGTCGACAACCCCCGGCCCGCCCGCATGGAGGCCCGCATCGACGCCACCGCCCTGAGCGCGGACGGCACGGTACTGCAACGGTTCTCGGACGTCACCGTGGTGACGACCCCCGATCTGACGGAGAAGTTCCGGACCTCGGTGAGGCGGTGGACGGCATGACAGGACTGGAATTCGACGGAATCGCCTTCGACCCGACGGGAGTGGGGCGGGCGGAAACCGCGGCCATGGGCGCGGAGGGGGAGCGGCGAGGCGAAGCGGCCCCGGAGGTACCGGCCGGCCCGGACGGTCGTGCCGGTGCGGCGGGCGAGCGGACTACCGCGCCGGTCGAGGTGCGGGCCGTGGACTCGGCGGTAGCCGGGGGACCGGATGCGGCGGCGGGACGGGAATCGCGCGTCGATGTGCCCGGCGCGTCGGCCGCGAACCCGCTGGCGGAGATTCGAGCCGGAGTGGTGGCCGCGCATCGCGCCGCGCTGTCGGCACAGACGGCCATGCAATGGGCGCTGTGGCGGCGGGTGGGTTCGAGGGCGGGGCAACCGGAACCGCCCGATGCGAACGGCGAACCGCGAAGGGCCGCGACGCCACCGGCCCTGCAGAATCACGGTGGCGAGCGGGTCGAGACGGCTGCTGCGGGCAGCACCGCGGATTCGCCACCGGCCGGGGATTCGAATGGAGTCGGCGCGTACGGACGAGATGGTGGCACCGGTACGACGAACGACAGCCGCCGTGTCACCGCGCCCGAAGGGGCGTTCAAGCCGCTCGCCCGGAGCGGGCGCACCCGGTTGGGCCGCGCGGCCCTGGAAACGCTGGCGCGCGGGGAGGTCGCCGAGGTGTTCGGGGCGTCCTACCGGCGGGCCGGGGTCGACTCGGCGGCGCGGCTCGCCGGTCACGGGGCGCTGGTGCTGACCGAGGTCACCGATATCGAGCTGTACGGCGGTGCCGGAAACGGCCGGGTCGTCGCGCGTTTCGACGGGGATACGGGCGCGGCGGCGACCCAGGTGGCCGAAGTGTTCGCCCTGTTCACCGGGATGCCGCTGTGCCTGTCCGGGAGCACGCTCAGCACGGGGGTGGTGGGCACGCCGGTGACTGGTTCGGGCACGGTCGAATTGGTGGTCGAGGCACTCGATCTCGTGCCGCGGCCGTTCGTGCGGGCGCGGGCGGAGTTCCGTGACGCCGCCGCGCTCGAGGTCACCGTCATGGTGATCGAGGCGGCCGGTGCGGATGTCGGTCCCGGCGCGGCGGGGCGCGGGCCGCTGCTCAACGAATTCCACATGGCCCATCTGGCCCGCGGGGATCAGGGTATCGCCATGGGACCGGAATTCGAGGCGTACACCGGGGTGCGGGCCACCCGGTTGCCGACCGGCGGGCTGCTGCTGGTGGATCGGGTGCTCACCTTCGACGGTGCGCGGGGGCAGCTCGACAGCGCCTCCTACACCACCGAATACGACTCCCCGGCCGATTCCTGGTACTACGCGGACACCGCCGACGAATCCATGCCGCACTTCGTGTACATGGAGACCTCGCTACAGGCGGCGCTGCTCATGGGCTACTACGCGGGACCGACCCTGCCCCAGCCCGGCACCACGCTCAGTCTGCGCAACCTCGGCGGTACCGCCACCGTGCTGCGCCAGGTCGACCTGCGCGATCGCACCATCGTGCAGTCCTCGCGGCTGCTGTCCACCACCATCCTGCCCGGATCCTCGCTCCAGACCTTCGATTACACGCTCAGCGTGGACGGTGCGCCGTTCTACCGGGGCGAAACCATGTTCGGCTACTTCAGCGACGAGGCGCTGGCCAACCAGACCGGCTTGGACGCAGGACGTTTCGCACCCACCTGGCTGGCGCGCCATCCCGA
>NZ_JASCXP010000402.1:0-6868 GCF_030010695.1 Nocardia sp. CC201C | reverse complement strand
CGGGCTGGGCGTTACGCCCCCCCGGGGGGGCTGGAGGCCGAGACCACGGGGCGGGACGCCGGGCGGCCGGAGGCCGAGACCGCGGGGCTGGGAGCCGAGACCGCGGGCCTGGGAGCCGAGACCGCGGGGCTGGGAGCCGAGACCGCGGGGCTGGGAGCCGAGACCGCGGGGCCGTGAGCCGTGACCTGCGCGTGCCGCGGCTCACGGCGAATCCGCCGCGCGCAGCGCCTCCAGTAGCGGACCCGCCGTCTTGGCGAGGAACTCCTCCTGGCGTTCGTCACCGATCTGCACCAGGGCGATATCGGTGAATCCGGCCTCCTGATAGGGCCGCACCGCCGCCACGATGGCGTCCAGGTCGGGTCCGCACGGAATCTGCCCGGCCACATCCTCGGGCCGCACGCTCCCGGTGGCGGCGCTGAACGCTTCCGGCGTCGGCAGATTGCTGTTCACCGGCCAGCCGCCCAGCGACCAGCGGAACTGCTCGTGCGCCCGGCGCACGGCGGCATCCCGGTCGGTATCCCAGCTGATCGGTAGCTGACCCGTCACCCGCGCGGGCACCGCCTCGCCGAGCACCCGCTCCCGGGTGCGATGCCAGTGCTCGACCAGATCGGCGTCCGGGCTGGTGGTCACCATCTCGTCGGCCAACGGCGCGAAGCGGTCCACCGAGCGCGATCCCGACACCGCCACGGCGATCGGGACCGGCTGCTCCGGCAGGTCCCAGATCTTGGCCGAATCCACCTGGTACCAGCGGCCCTGCCGTTCGACCGTGCGGCCGGTGTGCAGTTCCCGAATGATCTGCATCGCCTCCCGCAGCCGGTCGTGCCGCTCCGCCAGCGCGGGCCACCCCTGACCCACCACGTGCTCGTTCAGATTCTCACCGCTGCCCAACCCGAGCGTGAAGCGGCCCTCCGCCAGAATCTGCAGCGTCGCCGCCTGCTGCGCCACCAGTACCGGGTGGTATCGGATGGTCGGGCAGGTCACATAGGTCATGAGTGGTATCCGCCGCGTCGCCTGCGCCACCGCGCCCAGCACGGTCCAGGCGTTCGGCGCGTGCCCCTGCTCGGCCAGCCAGGGGAAGTAGTGGTCGCTCATGACGGCGAAATCGAATCCGACCTCCTCCGCCGCCACCGCGTAGCGCACCAGTTCGCGCGGTCCGCTCTGCTCAGTCATGAGGGTGTATCCGAAGCGAGTCACAGGGTTCTCCTCATCATTGGTAGGGATAGGACTCCGCGACCGTGGCGGTCGCGGGTTCGTGGTCGTCGGCTACCGGGGGACATGGGGGAGCTACCCGCTGCGGGCGCGGTGAACCGGTGCGGGCGTCGCCGCCGGTACGCGCACTAAGCTCGGCATACGGGCGGAGTCGGCGTACGGCGGCGGAAGGCGGTGCGGTATGGGCGGCACGGGGTACATGGCGGCGTGGCGGGTCGAGCGGCCCGGTCCGATCGACGGTCGACCGCTGCGGTGGGAGCGGGACGCCGTACCCGCACCGGGGCCGGGGGAGCTGCTGGTGCGGGTGCTGGCCTGCGGCGTGTGCCGGACCGATCTGCACGTGACCGAGGGTGATCTGCCGGTGCACCGCCCCCGGGTCGTCCCCGGCCATGAAGTGGTGGGGGAGGTGGTCGGAACCGGCGGCGGGGCAGGGGAATTCGCGGTCGGGGAGCGGATCGGCATCGCCTGGCTGCGCCATACCTGCGGTCGCTGCCGGCACTGCCTGCGCGGCGCGGAGAACCTCTGCCCGAACTCACGCTACACCGGCTGGGACGCCGACGGCGGCTATGCCGAATACACTACGGTGCCCGCGGATTTCGCCCATCCGCTGCCGAAGGGTTACAGCGACGGGGAGCTCGCGCCGCTGCTGTGCGCGGGCATCATCGGTTACCGTGCCCTCGAACGCGCCGCGCTGCCCCCGGGCGGTCGGCTGGGGATCTACGGTTTCGGCGGCAGCGCCCATCTCGCCGCCCAGGTCGCCTTGGCGCGAGGCGCGGAAATCCATGTGATGACCCGGGATTCGGCGGCGCGGGAACTGGCCCTGGAACTCGGTGCCGCCTCGGCGCAGGGCGCGGCCGACCCGCCGCCGGAAAAGTTGGACGCGGCAATTCTTTTCGCTCCGGTGGGTGATCTCGTACTCCCGGCCATGGCGGCGTTGGACCGGGGCGGCGTGCTCTCCATCGCCGGGATCCACCTGTCCGACATCCCGCCGCTGAACTATCAGCGGCACCTGTTCCAGGAGCGGGAGATCCGTTCGGTCACCGCCAATACCCGCGCCGACGCCCGCGAATTCCTGGCATTCGCCGCCGATCACCGGCTCGAGGTCTCCGTGCACCCCTATCCGCTCGATGTGGCCGACCGTGCGCTGGCCGATCTGGCGCACGGGCGCTTCGCCGGCGCGGCGGTCCTGGTCCCCTGACCGGTCGGGCGGGGGAGATACCACCGGACACGCCGTCGACACGCCGAGTCTGCCATTCCGAGTTTCCGATTCAAGTCATGCGTCAGCTGCACTGATGCTTTCCTGAAAGTGTTCAGCATCATTGCAGCAAACCTGATTCGGAGGTTGGGGAGCGGCCATGCACCGCACAGGACACGAAGAGGTCCGGAGCAGCAGACCCTGGCTGTGGACGGCGCTGGCGGGATTGACGGTGGTCGCCGGGGCGATGTGGATCGCGCGCCCCCAGCCCGCCGCCTGCCAGACCACCACCACGTCGATCACCACCGTCAAAGTCGTACCGCCCATCGTGCAACCGAGTCCGATTGCACCCGAACAGCTTCCGACGCTGGAGGAACGCCTGCCGGAGGAGTCGCGGGAGGCGCGCTTCTACCATTTCGGCCAGGGGGTGGCCTGCTCCTTCCCGGATCTGCCGCTCGACGGCTTCTACATCGGGGTGCCCACGGGGGAGTACGACAGCTCCGCCGCGTGTGGCACCTACGTCGACATCGACGGCCCGCTCGGCAGTGTGCGCGCCCAGATCGTGGACCGCTGCCCGGGGTGCGCACCGCATCAGTACGACCTGAGCGCCGCCGCCTTCGCGCAGGTCGCCGACCCGGCCGCCGGGGTCGCGCGGATTCGGATCAGCAAGGTGCGCAATCCGACTCCGCCGCCGTCGCTGTCGTACCGGGTGCAGCAGGGTGTCTCGGCGGACTGGCTGGGGTTGCTGTTCGCCAATACCGGCAATCCGCTGCGGCAGGTGGCGCTGCGGCCGGAATCCGGTGGCGACTGGCGGCCGCTGCGGCGCGGTTACGACAACTACTGGTCCGCCTCCGGCCTCGGCCCCGGCCCGTTCACCGCCATGGTGTCCGATATCTACGGCCATGATGTGCTGGTGCCCGGCATCGTCCTGGAACCGGCGCGGGTGCGCTACACCGATATCGCGCTCTACGAATTGCCCGCGCTGCCGTTGCCCGCCCCGCCGTCGCCCATCCCGGTGACCACGCTGGTCACCACCGTGGTCCCGGCGACGCGGTCCTGCGACTAGGGATTCGTTCACCGGAGTATGGCATCATCCATAGTGAAACGTGTTCCAATTTGACCGCCGGGGAGCGGTACGCCGGGAGGTTTTCGATGACGAACCCCAGAATGGAACTGTCCGAGCGCGATCCGTCCCGGGGTGCGGCGCAGCGCCCGCGCTCCCGGCGGCTGTCCTCGCGGATATCCAGGTTGACCGAGGTTCCCGCGGGATCGATGGTGGAGCTGCCCGGCCGCGGGCGCACCTACGTGGTGGACCTGCCCGGCCCGACCCCGGACGCGGAGACGGTCTTCCTGCTGCACGGCGCGGCCACCACCGCCATGCTGAACTGGTTCCCATCGCTGCAGGAGCTCAACGAGCGGTACCGGGTGGTGCTGTTCGACCAGCGCTGGCACGGGCACGGCATCCGGTCCGAGACGTTCGATCTCGACGAGGTCGCCGATGACGTCGTCGCCCTGGCCGACGTCTTGGCCGTGGACCGGCCGATCATGGCGGGCTACTCCATGGGCGGCATCACCGCCCAACTCGTCGCGCACCGGCATCCGGACCGGGTGGGCGGGCTGGTGCTGGCCGCCACCACCTACCGGTTCCAGGAGAAGTGGCGCGAGCGCGCCTTTCATCGGGCCATGGCGGCATTCGCCACCAGCGTCTCGGAATTGTCGTGGCGGCGAGCGCATCTCAAGGCCACCCGGCTGCCGGAGCTGCCCGAGGCGACCTGGCCGGTGGGGCGGATGGACCGGTGGGCCATGGGGCAGATGCGCAGTCTCAGCGGTTGGGCGCTGACTCAGGTGATCGCCACGCTGGGGCGCTTCGACTCCTCGCCGTGGCTGCCGTCGCTGCGGGTGCCGACCGCCGTGGTGATCACCACCCGGGATCGGGCGCTGCCGGTCTACCGGCAGCTGGAGATGGCGACAATGATTCCGGGAGCGGAGATCTTCCTCGCTCCCGCCGGGCACGCGGCCTGCGTGCTCGAGGCGGACGTCTTCGTCCCGGTGTTCCTCGAGGCGCTGGAGTCGGTCGTCGAGCGGCGCTGAGTGACGTTGCGGCTCAGTGTCGTTCGCGGGCGGCCTTGAGCAGTTCGCGGATCACCTCGGGCACCAGGTCGGCCAGACGCGCTACGTCGGGGACCAGTTCCCGGCAGGCGATGAAGCCGAAGTCCATCGTGCCGTCGCAGGTGAGCACGGTGCTGGTGAGGCCGGCGCCGTGGAAGACCGGCCCGAACGGGTACAGGGCGTCCATGCGCAGGCCCAGGAAGTACATGGGGAAGCTGGGTCCGGGCACATTCGACACCACCAGGTTGTGCACGACCGGATGGTGCTCGGCGAGCTCGAGTGCGGAGTAGGCCCGGGCCGCCAGCTGAAAGATGTTGGGCGGGGCGTATTTCGCCCAGTCCTGCAGGAAGTCCGCGCCGATGAGATTGTGCTCCTCCTTCGCGCTGCGATTGTCCTGCGCGATGAGCAGCAGCCGCTCCACCGGATCGGGGATATCGGTGCGCAGGCGGGCGAACAGGGTGGAGACCTTGTTGGTGCCCTCCGTATGCCGCGAGGTCTCGTGCACCGACACCGGCACCGAGGCGATGAGGGTGGAATCCGGTAGCGCGCCGTGTGTTTCGAGGTATCCGCGCAATGCGCCGCCGACCACGGCGAGCACCACATCGTTGACCTTCACCCCGAACGCGTCCTTGATCTCGCGGATATCGGCGAAGTCGGTGGCCACGAACGACACCGCGCGGTGCGCGGTGATGGCCCTGTTGAACGGGGTGCGGGGCGCGGTGAACGGCAGCGGCATGCCCGAGGACTGCTCGCGCCGCCGTCGTACCAGATCGCCCAGGATGCCCACGGTCCTGGGCACCAGACCGACCATGCCGAGTTTCCCCGGGAACCGCAGCGCGGCCTCGGCGGCCAGCAGCAGATCGTGGGGTTCGCGCTCGGGCCCGGGGATCTCGGCCGGATCCGGCTCCGGATAGCGCACCCCGGGTTCCAGATCGCACAGGTGCATCATCATGGTGGTGCCGGTGATGCCGTCGACGATGGCGTGGTGGTATTTGGCGATCATCGCGATCTTGCCGTCCGGCAGGCCCTCCACCACCCACATCTCCCAGAGCGGACGGCCTCGGTCCATGGGCCGCCCCGCGATCTCGGCGGTGAGGTCGGCCAGCGCCCGGTCGTCGCCCGGTGCGGGCAGCTCGACGCGGTGCAGGTGGTGATCGAGGTCGAAGGCCGAATCCCGCACCCACACCGGGTGATCCAGATTCAGCGGTACGGTGTGCAGGCGGCGGCGCATGGCCGGGACCAGATGCAGGCGACGGCCCAGTTCGGCCTTCAGCTCGTCGAAGTCGTATCCCGCGCCGTCGGCGTTCGGATCGAGGATGAGCAGCGCGCAGACGTGCAGCAGCTGACTGTCGGTTTCGAGGTAGAGGAAGCTGGCGTCGAGTCCGGTGAGTCTTTCCATATCGACACACTATGGAAACGCGTTCTACTTCGGGCCGGGTTCGGCGGGCTCGTCGCCGACCGGTCGATGCCGATCCGTTGCCTGAAAATAGCTGCCGGATAACGCGATTCGGATGGCTACGGTTGGGTCCCGGCTGGGTATCCATACAGTGGACTACGTTGTCGTCCGTGCTCCCCCTCCCTACCTTGGAGCTCATAGCCCGGTGAGTGTCACTTGTCACTGACAAGAGTCACCGGGCTTCTCACAACGGCGTGAGAAGGGTGAGAACTATGCGCGGCCGGAAGGTGATGCTGGGAGGAAATTGGCGAATTGCTTGGCTGTTCACCGCACTGCTGGTGCTGGTGAGCGTGCTCTACCCGCCACAGGTCCCACGGGCGCACGCCAACTGGTGCGCCGATATCGATGTGGTGGTGGTGCGGGGCACGGGCGAACCGGGCTGGTTGGGCGATGTGGTGGGCAATCCACTCTACGGCCAACTGCGGCAACGGTTGCCCGTCTCGCTGAGCGCCTATCCGGTGGCCTATCCGGCCGACCACTCCTTCAATCTCGGCGCGGGCACCGCGGATCTGGTGGGACACCTGGCCCATCAGGCCGGGGTGTGCCCGGCGCAGCGCTTCATCCTGGTCGGCTACTCCCAGGGCGCGGCGGTCATCCACGCGGCGATCGGGACCGGCAATGTGAGCTGGTATCCGGGGCGGGTGCAGCTGGCCGGCGACCTCGCCCGGCGGATCTCGTCGGTGCTGCTGTTCGGCGACCCGCTGCGCGCGGTCGGCGCGGGCGTACCGGGCGAATACGCCTGGCGGACCGGAAACTGGTGCACCGGAGGCGATCCCATCTGCGGCGGCGGGATGAACGCGGCCTCGCACGTGTCCTACGGGCACAGCTTCGTGGCGGCGGCCAACTTCGCGGCCGGTCGGCTGTGAGCCGGGGCCGCACGGGACCGGGGAGGGGCTCCC
>NZ_JASCXP010000401.1:0-6873 GCF_030010695.1 Nocardia sp. CC201C | reverse complement strand
GCTCGGGTTGAATCCGGCGGCGGGCTCGTCCAGGCACAGCAGTTTCGGCTCGGTGGCCAGCGCCCGCGCGATCTCCAGCCGACGCTGGTCGCCGTAGGACAGATTGCGCGCCTTCTCCACCGCGCGCGGCGCGATGCCGACGAATTCCAGCAGCGCCATCCCGCGCTCGATGGCATCGTGCTCCTCGCGCCGGTGGCGTGCGGTGCGGAACAATGCGCCGGGCACCGAAGTCCGGTGCCGCGCATCGGTTCCCACCACCACGTTCTCCAGCGCGGTCATCTCCTCGAACAGCCGAATGTTCTGGAAGGTGCGTGCGATGCCGAGCCGGGTGATCTCGTTGCGTTTGGTCTTGGTGAGCGGCTTCCCGTCGAAGGTGACGGTGCCCCCGCTCGGCCGGTAGACCCCGGTGATGGCATTGAAGCAGGTGGTCTTGCCCGCCCCGTTGGGCCCGATGAGGCCGAGGATCTCGCCGCGCCGGATCTCGAAACTGACCTGATCCAAGGCCGTCAGGCCGCCGAACCGCACGGTCAGGTCGTCGGTGCGCAGCAGCGGTGCGCCGACCGCGGTCTCGATCTCGCGATGCGGTGCGACCACCTCGGCGACGGCCGCCGCACTGCCCAGACCGGGCAGCACCTCGGAGACGTCCAGGGTGCCGGTGCTCTCGGCCTCCGGGGCCTCGGTGTATCCGGCCGCGAAATCCTCGTTGTCGTACAGCGCGTCGCCCGCGCCGGGCCCGGTCATCGCCGTGCTCCCGTCGTAGCGGACGCCACCGGTTTGTGCACCGCCCGGTACACCTGCCGCCCGTAGGCGAGCAGTCGCTGCCGGACCGGGAACAGACCCTGCGGCCTGAAGATCATCACCACCACCAACGCGAGACCGAAGAACAGATACTTGTAGTCACCGAGCGACTGGCCGCCCACCTCCACCGACATGAACCGGTTCGGCAGGTACACCACCAGGAACGCGCCCACGATCACCCCGAGCTTGTTGCCCTGACCACCGATGACCACGGCGCACAGGAACAGCATGGAGTTGATGATGTTGAACACGCCCGGATTGATGTACTGCACCTGGCCCGCGTACAGCGCACCCGACAGACCGCCGATGGCCGCGCCGATGGTGAAGGCCCACAGTTTGAACTTGAAGGCGGGCACCCCCATCATCTCGGCGGCGTCCTCGTCCTCGCGGATGGCCACCCAGGCCCTGCCGACGCGGCTGCGCTCGAGGTTGCCCACCAGCACCAGCACCACGATCACCAGCGCCATGCCGATCCAGAACCACCAGGTGCCGGAGTTGGCCCGGTCCAACAGATTTCCGCTCTCGGAGTCGCCGAGATTGCCGGAGGAGAAGTAGCCGCCCGGATGGTCCTCCGATTCACCGACTCGCGGGTAGGCGATACCGGACAGACCGAGGCTGCCATTGGTGATGTCGCCGAGGTTGTCGGCCAGCAGCCGCACGATCTCACCGAAGCCGAGGGTCACGATGGCCAGGTAGTCGCCGCGCAACCGCAGTGTCGGCGTCCCCAGGATGAGCCCGGAGATGGCGGTGAGCAGAATAGCGATCGGCACACAGGCCAGCCATGCCCACTTGGTATTGAGGAAGCCGCCGTCGGTTTGATTCCACGGACTGTTCGGACTGGTGAGCAGGCCCACCGAGTAGGCGCCGACGGCATAGAAGCCGACATAGCCCAGATCGAGCAGACCCGCCTGTCCCACAACGACATTCAGGCCGATGGCGATGAGCGCCGTCATGGCGAACTGCGCCATCACACCGCCGAAGCTGGTGCCCGGGGTGTCGAGCAGCGGCGGCGGGAACAGTGGCAGCAGCGCCAGCGCCACGATGGCCGGTACGCCGACGGCCCACTGCGCGGGGCGGGACAAACCGCCCCACCAGGCGCGCAGCGCATCGCCGACGCCGCGCATGGTCCGTTCCGTGTCCTGTGGGCGGTCGGTCGTCTTCGGTTCGCTCATGCGCGGGCCCTCCCCAGACTCTCACCCAGAATGCCGGTCGGCCGGAACATCAGCACGGCGACCAGCAGTACGAAGGCGACCACGTCGCGCCATTCGGTGCCGAACAGGATCTGCCCGTACATCTCGGCCAGCCCGAGCAGCAGTCCGCCCAGCAACGCGCCCCGCAGGTTGCCGATCCCGCCCAGCACGGCGGCGCTGAACGCCTTGATGCCCAGAATGAATCCGCCGGAGTAGATGATGCCGTTGGGCACCCGCAGCGTGTACAGCAGCGCCGCGGCACCGGCGAGCAGGCCGCCGATGAAGAAGGTCAGCATGATGACCCGCTCACGGGAGACGCCCATCAGGGTGGCGGTATCCGGATCCTGCGCGACCGCGCGCACGCCGCGGCCGAATTTGGTTCGGTTGATGAAGAATTCGGTGGCGACGGCCAACAGGATCGCGGCCACGACGATGACGACCGCGGTATTGGTGACGGCGGCGTCGAAGATGGAGAACAGTTCCGTCGGCCGCACCAGCATGATCGGCTGCTGGGCATTGGTGCCGCCCATACCCGGCCAGATCTTCGGCAGCACGTAGTGCACGAACTCCTGGAGCACGAACGACATGCCGATCGCGGTGATCAGGAAGATGAGCCGTTTCGCGCCGCGTTTGCGCAATGGCCGGTACGCGACCCGCTCCAAACCGACCGCGGCGCCGCCGGAGACCAGCATGCCGATCACCATCGCCGTGCCGAGGTACACGATCGTCAATCCGGTGCCCTGCGCGTAGACATTTCCGCTGGCCCCGAAACCGAGCAGCATCAGTCCGATCAACTGACCGAACATGCCCAGCATGAATACTTCCGAATGGGCGAAATTGATGAGGCGCAGTACACCGTAAACGAGGGTGTAGCCCACCGCGACCAGAGCGTAGATCGAACCGTAGGTGAGACCGTCGACGGTGAGCCGCCAGAATTGGTCGATCACACCGGTGACATTGAAATCGATGGACCCGTTCGCCAGCAGGGTCACAGCTGGTGAAGACATTCGTTACTTTCGCCGTAGAGGAAACAGCGTGTGCCGGCCGGGCCCGACAACCGGCCCGTAATTCCGGCACACGCTGTTTCGAATCGGTGCTGCTACTTGACCTCGTACATCCAGATCAGCGCCTTCTCCAGTTCACCGGTCGGGCCCCACTTGTACTCGCGGGCCAGGCCCTGTCCCTGGTAGGTGCGCACGTACTCGACCATGTCGGCGCGGGTCACCTTGCCGGCGACGATGCCCTTCAGCATGATCGTGGTCAGGTCGTAGCCCTCGGTGGAGTAGGTGCCCGGGTCGTAGCCGTTGAGGTCCTTGTACGCCTGGGTGAACTCGTCCGGTGAGGGACCACACGGGCAGGAGATGAGCGCGCCCTCGGCGGCGTCACCGGCCTGGCGCACGAACTCCACGTCCTTGGCTCCGTCGTCGGAGATGAATTCGGCCGTCACACCGCCCGAGCGCAGCTGCTGGACCAGCGGGGCCGCCTCGGCGTAGTAGCCCGCGTAGTAGATGGCGTCCGGCGCGGCCGACGACAGCTTCGACACCGCGGCGGAGAAGTCCTTGTCGCCTTCCTTGACGTTCACCGCGCAACTCGGGTCGGCGACCGAACCCAGGGTTTCGGTCAGGGTCCGGGCCAGGCCGACACCGTAGTCGGTGTTGTCCGCGACGACGCAGATCTTCTTGTACTTGCCGGTCTGCAGCAGATAGTTGGCGACCGCCGGGCCCTGGATGCCGTCATTGCCGAGGCCGCGGAAGAAGGTCTTCCAGCCGTTCTTGGTGAGATCGACATTGGTGGCCGACGGGGAGAGCGCCAGCAGTCCGGCATCGCTGAGCACCTGACCGGTCGCCTTGGTCTCGCCGGAGAAGGTCGGGCCGAGCAGGCCGACGATCGACGGATCGTTGATGATCGTCGGGATCACCTGGGTGGCCTTCTGCGGGTTGCCCTCGGTGTCGAATTCCTTCAGCGTCACCTGACAGTCGGGATTGGCCTTGTTGAACTCGTCGACAGCCAGCTTGGCACCGCGGACGATGTTCAGGCCGAGGTTGGCATTGGGGCCGGTCAGCGGACCCGCCATGGCGATGGACTGCGGGGCGCACTTGGCATTGCCGTCACCGGCCGGATCCGCGGCGGCCTTGGAATCGGTGGCAGCTACCTCGTTGCCCTCGAGGTCGACCTGAACCAGCGGCTGGATACTCAGCCCCCCGCCCTCCGCACCACCGTCGGTCGATTTGTCGCTGCATCCCGCCAGCGCGAGCGCCGCTGCCGCCCCGATGACCACCGCGCGTGCCATGCGACCGCGCCGCAGGGAAGACGTGCGCGTCATTGAACCAAGCACGATTCACCTCTATGTTCTGTACTCCCCGGCTCGCCGAGGGGGCCGCCCTCATCATGTCGGCCCGGTCAGAACATAACCCCGCCGCGTTAGCTGCGCATCACATTCGCATCAGTCGTGTGACATCGAGACAAACTATTTCCCCGCCCGTGTTGCCAGGGCGTTAAGGATCTACGATCCACCCCGGCAACATAGCGGTTAACTATTACTTGGGTGCGAGATTCTCCAGCACCACTTCGGCGACCGCCTTCATGGTGGTGCGTCGGTCCATGGCCGTGCGCTGTATCCACTTGAAAGCCTGCGGTTCCGATAGCCCCTGCGTCTGCATGAGCACACCCTTGGCACGCTCCACCAGCTTGCGGGTCTCGAGCCGGTCCGCGAGATTGGCGACCTCCCCCTCGAGGGCCGTGATCTCGTGGAAGCGGCTGGCGGCCAGCTCGATGGCGGGCACCAGATCCGACTTCGTGAACGGCTTGACCAGGTACGCCATCGCACCGGCGTCGCGGGCCCGCTCCACCAGGTCGCGCTGGCTGAACGCGGTCAGAATCACCACGGGGGCAACGCGTTTCGAGGCGATCTCGGCGGCGGCGTCGATCCCGTCCCGCCGCGGCATCTTGACGTCCATGATCACCAGATCCGGACGCAGTTCCTCGGCCAGGTCGACCGCCTGCTGGCCGTCACCCGCCTCACCGACGACGTTATAGCCCTCCTCGGAGAGCATCTCGACGAGATCCATCCGGATGAGGGCCTCGTCCTCGGCGACCACCACCCGCTTGGGGGCGGACGGCGCGGAGTCCTTCTTCGCGCCCGCGCCCCCTGCTGTCGTTCCCATAGATAGACCCCTGTCGCTTCCGATAACCAACACCGATGCTGCTCGTCCGACGCCACCCTCGCCGACCGGCACGCATCCGAGTAACCAAAGACTACCGCCCACCTCCGCCCACAACCCATCTACCCAGCGCAAACCGACCAGTATCACAACGTCACCCCCCGATCCCCGGCGTGGTTAGGTCCCCAGCCAGATCACCCGCTATAGTTTTCACCCGGTGCGCCGGGTTGGCGGAACTGGCAGACGCGACGGTCTCAAAAACCGTTGTCCGAAAGGACGTGTGGGTTCGAGTCCCACACTCGGCACCAAGGTCAGGGGCCGTTTCCGAGATCAGCGGAACGGCCCTTCCTCATGCGGTACGCAGTTGGTACGCGGCAACCCGCGTATCGGCCTCCGTCCCCGCGACGACGGCGTCCAGGCCGTTCGGGAGCAGGTGCCCACAGCGGTCCAGGACCAGCAATGGCGGTCTTGCACCCCAGCATTCGCTGCACGACTTCGATATTCGCTCCGGCACCGACCGCCAGGGATGCCGCGGCGAGATGCGAACAACCAGTCAGGACAACCAACCGGGGACATTGAAATGACAGCACGGCGAAAGACCGCCATTCGTAGAGTCGCGCTCGCTCTCACCGCCGCTGTCGCGGTGCTTCTCGGAGCCTATTTCGCATGTATGGGCGTTCTGCTCTATGTGTGGACCAACGCGCTCTCCTACGAGTTCGAGGAACGCGAACCGCGCTGGACTTGGCTGCTACTGGTCGGCTCCGTCGGCGGGATCGCATTGATGGTGTCGGCCATCGCGGTCACGATCCGGTTGTGGCGCAGAACAGCAGCGCCAGCCGACGGGGCCTGAACGGACGCCAATGCCCAGGGGCGCCGATACCATGGCCACGCATGAGCACCGAGCCGGTTTCGCGCATGGCGGCTCCGCGCGTTGCCGCCGGGGCGGTCATCGTGCGGGAGTCGTCGGTACTGCTGGTGCGGCCCACTTACAAGGACCACTGGGATATCCCCGGTGGATATGTCGAGATCGGTGAGTCTCCCCTGGACGCCTGCCGCCGGGAAATCCGGGAGGAGTTGGGAATCACCGTGCGCGACTTGCGTTTCGCGGCGGTGGATTGGGCGCCGGACAGGGCGGGTGACAAGCTGCTCTTCCTCTTCGCGGCGCCCGAACTCGATGGTGTGGATGTCGCTCGGTTGCGATTTCCCGATGGCGAGTTGGCCGAGGCTCGTTACGTGCGACTTCCGGATCTGGAGCGATATACGGTGCCGCGGCTGGTACGGCGGATCAGAGCGACGGTTCGAGTTTTCGACTCGGGCAGGTTTCCGATCTATCTCGAGAATGGGGAATGAGACGGGGGCTATAGCGGACAAAAGGCATGTGAAGATGTGCGGTTCAGATGAGGTTTTCTGTTCTGCCGCAATGGGTTTCGCGGTAGAATAGCTGTATGAATTCGGAGGGGGAAATCCAGCAGCGCGATCCCGCGCTCGCCATGTTGGCGACCGCGATCGACACACTGCTGGCCGAGGACCTGACCGGATTCACCGACACCGCATTCGCCGCCCGCGTCCAAGGACTGGAAGCATGCCGCCGCCGCCTCGAAACGGTCGGGCATCGGCACGTGGTCGAGATCAACGACCGACAGTTGTGGACCACGACCGGATCGGTGGGGTTGTACCGGTACCTGGTGGAAACCCTGCGCCTGGCCAAAGCCGACGCCGTCGCC
>NZ_JASCXP010000400.1:0-6874 GCF_030010695.1 Nocardia sp. CC201C | reverse complement strand
TCACGCCCAGCGGCCGGACCCGTCCCGAGGCGATCACTTACGCCAATAACAACCACCCCGGTAACAACCATCTCGAGAACGCAACCCCAGCCAGTCCGTCGGCTGGGGTAGAAGCGCGCGGCACCCGACCCGGCGTCAGCGCAAGCCAGGTAAGACACCCAACGCCACCACACTCATCTCTTCACATCTCTGCGGCAACACCCCGAACTCGACACGACCCCCGAAACCTCAACACATGGACAAGGCCGAAACCACTCCACAACGAGCAACTACTCCATATCGATAACGAAACCCCTCCACCCAGCCCCCCGAAATGCGATCATGGGAAAGCCTGCGTCGCCGCTGAAAGGTGGTGTGCTGTGACCCAATTCGTCCAACAGTACGAACCCCTACGATGGCTGGCCCTCCTATCCTTCATAGCCGCAGCCGCAATAGTCACAACCCGCCTGGCCACCCCCACCCCCGCCCTGGAAACCGACCAGGAGTCCGACGCCGCACACCTGATGATGTGCCTGGTCATGCTCGCAATGATCGGCTTCCCCACCGCCATAGACCCCCACGCCATGAACGGCGTCCTCACCGCCATGACAGTGGTCTACGCCCTCCTGTTCCTGGCCCGCGTAATCCAGTGGCACGGCAACCCGCTGGCCCCCGCCGCCCGAGTCATCCCCTTCGCCTACCACCTCACGGCGGCAGCAGCCATGCTCTACGCCATGAGCGGTCACACCGGCGGACACCACGGCGGAGCTCCCGCCGCCCCCATGCTCGCCCTGGCGACCCTGTTCACCATCGACGCCGCCGCCATGGCCCTACCGATGTCGAGAAAGGCTCTGCGCCACATCGTTCCGCACCACGTCGGTACCGCAGGCCCCGCCACGGTGGTGCCACACATCGTCATGGACCTGGGCACCGCCTACATGCTCGTAGCCGCCATCGGCTGATCCCGCGGCGGCACCTGGAGGTCAGGTCGGCGGATGGAGATCCGGGACCCCACCGACGCGGTGACGCCTATCGACGCGGCATGGTCGCCGATGGGGTGCCTGTCGACTGTGAGCCGGTGCGTGAGGTCTCCGATCCGAACCACCGTGCGAGCGCTGCTCGCAGCGTGGGTGCCGCGGAAGCGGCGGATTCCCAGCACCAGCGCCCGCACTCCGGCCAGACGCAATTCATTGGCCAGCATCAGACCGGTCGGGCCAGCGCCCACAACGATCACGTCTGTTTCCGCAACTCGCATGTATCGGAACTCTCATACGCACGGATTCTGGCGTCGGACAGCTCTTCTGCGGCATACCCGGTGTCGTGCGGCAAGCGGGCTATTGCGTTGTCGACCGGACGCCGAGCACGATCTTCACCCGCGCACGGCCCTGTCCGGACGATGTCAGTGGCCCCCGCGTACCTCGCTCATGGTCACCGGCCGCTGCTCGCGGCGCGACAGCTCGCACGCCTCGGCGACGTAGAACGCCTCGAGCGCCTCAGTCGGCGGGCACGGGTTGGCGAGTGTTCCGTCGACCACCGCCACGAAGGCTGACAGCTCCTCGGTGTAGGCGCGCCGGAACCGATCCATGAACCCTGGGTAGGCGGGCAGCGGTGACGCCGGGAAATCCGGCTCCACCGAGTGCAGTGGCGCCCGGTCGTCCAGTCCCACAATGGCATTGCCCGCCGAGCCCAACAGTTCCAGCCGTACGTCGTAACCGGCCCCGTTGTAGCGGGTGAGGGAGACGGTCGCCAACGCGCCGTCGTCCATGCGCAGCACCACCGCGGCGGTATCCACGTCGCCCGCGTCCACGAAGAACTGCTCGCCCCGGTTGGCGCCGACGGCGTAGACCTCGGTGATCTCGCGTCCGGTCACCCAGCGGATGATGTCGAAATCGTGGACGCCGCAGTCTCGGAACAGGCCGCCGGAGCGCGGAATGTATTCGGCGGGAGGGGGAGTCGGGTCCAGTGTGGTGGCGCGCAGGGTATGCAGCCAGCCGAGTTCCCCGTTCGCGACGGCGGCGCGTGCGGCCCGGTAGCCCGCGTCGAAGCGCCGTTGGAAGCCGATCTGCACCGGCACCGACGATCCGGTGAGCCGTTCGATCACCGCGAGTGTCCCCGAGATGTCGGCCGCGATGGGCTTCTCGCAGAAGACCGGCAGTCCGCGTTCCACTGCCGCGAGGATGAGTTCGGGATGGGAGTCGGTGGCCGTGGTGATCACCAGCCCCGCGAGGTCGGCGGCGAGCAGCGTGTCGATATCGGGTGCGAAGTCGACGCCGAGCTTGCGGGCGGTCTCGCGTGCCCGTTCGGTGTCGACGTCGGCGACGACCACCGATTCCACGTCCGGCAGCGCTTTCAGGGTCTCGGCGTGGGAGGTTCCGATACGGCCGGTCCCGGCCAGGCCGATGCGAAGGGAAGACATGATTCTCCTGATTGCTCAGATGCGAGGTGGGGCCGTCGTCGAGCGGACGACCAGGGCGGGTTCGACGCGGCTGCGCAGTGGCTCGGTGCGCCCGTCGCGCAGCCGCTGGGTGAGTGCTGCCACGGCCAGTTGCCCGATGCGGGTGCGCGGCTGATCGATGGTGGTGAGCGAGACGTAGCGCAGGGCCGCGAGCGAGGTGTTGTCGTAGCCGACCACCGACACGTCCTCCGGCACCCGCAGTCCGGCCTCGTCGAGGGCGGACATGGCGCCGAAGGCGTTGAAATCGTTGCCGCAAACCAGTGCGGTGGGAAAGGTGCCGGGGGAGAAGACGTTCAACAGTTTCCACACCGCGGCGGCACCCGCGGCGTCGGTGTGTTCGCTCGCGATCACCATCGGTTCGAGCCCGTGCCGCTCCATGGCCGCGGTGTATCCCTTGCGCCGCGGCCCGGCGGCGAAGGCGGCCCCGCCGTCGAAGTGCACGATGCGCCGATGCCCCAGTGACACCAGGTGATCCACGGCCAGTCCCGCACCGGTCTCACCGTCGTCGTTGACCGTGTCGACCCCCGCGATATTCGAGGTCCGCGACACCAACACCACCGGACACCGCTGGGCTGCCTCCCGTATGGCCGCGGCCGGTAGGACCGGCGACAGCAGGATGATCCCGCCGGGCCGGAACGACAGCAGACTTTCCAGCGCCCCCCGTTCTCGTGCCGCACTGCGCCGCCCGGTATTGAGGATCAGTTCCAGCCCGGCTTCCTGCGCCGCCGCGTCCATACCCTCCACCACTTCGGCGAAGTAGGCATTGCGCAGGTCCGACACCATGACGCCGACGAGATTGGATGTTCGGCTGGCCAGTGACCGGGCCAGGAAATGCGGTTGGTAACCCAGTTCCTTGGCGGCGTCGAGCACCGCACGGCGGCGGTGTTCGCTCACCTTGGGGGAGCCCCGCATGACGAGCGAGACCAGGGCGCGGGAGACGCCCGCCCGAGCGGCGACGTCCTCCATCGTCGGTCGCGTCACAAATCCCTCCGTGTCGGTGCTGGTGTGTGTGGCACGTTACTGCCCGGACGCGAACCAATCAATAGAGCGCTCTAATCGGACATTTTCCGGCAACCCGATACCTCTGTTCACGCAGTAAAACCCACTATTTCAAGGGGTTTCACGATCATGAAACCCGCTGAGGGTTCTTGACACGCGAGTGACCCAGATTACATAGTTGGAGCGCTCCAACGCATGGAGCCACAACCGTGTGACTACGACAGGTCGAGGAAGTTCCGATGACCGCACCGCTGCACCCGCTGCGCATCGCCGCCGCGCCGATCTCCTGGGGAGTCTGCGAAGTCCCCGGCTGGGGACACGTTCTCGACGCGCACACCGTCCTGGCCGAAATGGCCGCGCTCGGCATCACCGCCACCGAATTCGGGCCACCGGACTATCTGCCCGCCGACCCTCTCGCGCTGCGCGCACAGCTCGGCGAACACGGCCTGACCGCGATCGGCGGCTTCCTCGCCCTTCCGCTGCACCGGGAGTCCGACGCGGCGCTCACCTTCGCCCGCGAAACGGCCGCCCGCTACGCGCGGGCGGGTGCGGAGGTGCTCATCCTGGCGGCCGCCACCGGCTTGGACGGCTACGACGAACGCCCCGCGCTCACCGACACCGAATGGGACACTCTGGTCGACACCGCCGCCGCCATCGCGGTCATCGCCGCCGAGGTGGGCCTGCGCACCACCCTGCACCCGCACGTCGGCACACACGTGGAGTCCGAGGCCGAGGTGGAGCGCTTCCTCGCCGACTCCGACCTGCCGCTGTGCCTGGACACCGGCCATCTGCTCATCGGCGGCACCGACCCGGTCGGCCTGACGCGCCGCTACGCGGATCGCATCGGCCACATCCATCTCAAGGATGTTCGTCTCGATCTCGCCGATCAGGTGCGCGACGGCGCGCTGGAGTACAGCGAGGCGGTACGGCAGGGCATCTACGCCCCCCTCGGCGCGGGCGATATCGATATCGACGCGCTGGTGCGGGAGGTTTACCGCGCCGGTTATACCGGCTGGTATGTGATCGAGCAGGACACGGCACTGCGGCCGGGCGATACCGCGAGGACGCCGACCCGCGACGCCGAACGCAGTCTGCGGCATCTGGCGGCCATCGGCTCGGCGCTCGCCGCGGCACGGATTTAGCCGGAAGTGAGGACGACGATGTCTCAGCAGACCAGACCGCGACGGTGGCGGTGGCTACTACCCCTGTCGGCCGTCGCGGTGGCCGTACTCGCGGCGTGTACCGGCCCCGGGGCGGAGGTGGGAACGCAGACCCGCGCACCCGTCGAGGTCGGCACCCTGGAATCGGTCGCGTTCGTCACGCACGGCTCACCCGGCGACGCCTTCTGGAACGTGGTGAAGAACGGGGCCGAGGCCGCGGGCGACACGTTCGGCGTGCGAGTCGAATACAACTCCTCCGGCGATCCGAGCCAGCAGGCCAAGCTCATCGACAATGCCGTGGCCCAGCGCGTGGACGGCCTGGTGGTCTCCATGGCCAATCCCGACGCCCTGCGCGAATCGGTGGAAAAGGCGGTGGCGGCGGGCATTCCGGTGGTCACCATCAACTCCGGAGACTCCGAGAGCGCCGAGTTCGGCGCCATCGGCCATGTCGGCCAGAGCGAACGGCTCGCGGGTGAGGCTGCCGGGGCGCGGTTGAAGGACGCCGGAAAGACCAAGATGCTCTGCGTCATTCACGAGGCGGGCAATATCGGCGCGAACGAGCGCTGCGCGGGTGCGACGCAGGGTTTCGGCAATGCCGCCACCCTCCAGGTCGATATCAACAATCCCACCGACGCCCAGGCCCGAATTCGCGGCGCACTGGAGGCGGATCGCTCCATCGACGCCGTGCTGACCCTGAACTCGCAGATCGCCGCCCGCGCGGTGGACGGCGCCCGGGAGGCGCGCTCGGAGGCCGCCATCGCCACCTTCGATCTGAATACCGATGTGGTGGAGGCGATTCGGGCGGGCAGTCTGCTCTTCGCGGTAGACCAGCAGCAGTACGAGCAGGGCTATCTGCCGGTGGTGCTGCTGGAGCTGTACAAGACAAATCTCGATACCGTCGGAGGCGGGCGTCCGGTACAGACCGGCCCGGCCTTCGTGGACGAATCCAATGTCGACGCCATCGGCGGCCTGGTCGCCCAGGGCACCCGGTGAGCACCGGTCGGGAGAACGAAATGGCTGTTGTGACAAAGGAACCCGCTGGACCCGCCGATCGACGAGAGGACAGCCCGCCGCCGCTGCTACAGCGGCTGATCGTGCGGCCCGAGATCGGTGCGGCGATCGGCGCGATGGTGGTGTTCTTCTTCTTTTCGGTGATCACCGACGAATTCCTCAGCCCGGGCGGGGTGGCGAACTGGCTCGACGACGCCTCCACCCTCGGCATCATGGCGGTGGCGGTGGCGCTGCTCATGATCGGCGGTGAGTTCGACCTGTCCGCCGGTGTGATGACCGCGTCCACGGCGCTGGTGACCGCGCTGCTGGCGGTGCAACTCGGCTGGAACGTGTGGTTCGCCCTCGCCGCCTCGCTGGTCTTCGCGTTGGCCGTGGGCGCGCTCAACGGCTGGGTGGTGATGCGCACCGGCCTGCCGAGCTTCATCGTCACCCTGGGCACCTTCCTGGCGCTACAGGGTCTGAATCTCGGCGTGACCCGGCTGGCCACCGGCACCGTGCAGGTGTCGGGCATTCGCGGCGCCGACGGCTACGAGTCGGCGGGCTGGGTGTTCGCCTCCACCACCGATATCGGCGACGCCCACATCCAGGCGTCGGTGGTGTGGTGGATCGTGCTGACCCTGCTGGCCGCCCTGCTGCTGGTGCGCACCCGCTTCGGCAACTGGATCTTCGCGGTCGGCGGCGCGCTGCCCAGCGCCCGTGCCGTCGGCGTGCCCGCGGTGCGCACCAAGATCCTGCTGTTCATGGGCACCGCGTTCGCGGCCTGGGTGGTGGGCGCGTGCAATCTGCTGCGCTTCACCAGTGTGCAGGCGAATCAGGGTGTGGGACTGGAGTTCCAGTACATCATCGCCGCGGTGGTGGGCGGCTGCCTGCTGACCGGCGGCTTCGGTTCGGTCGTCGGCGCGGCCATCGGCGCGCTCATCTTCGGCATGGCCCGGCAGGGCATCGTCTACGCCAATTGGAACAGCGACTGGTTCATGCTCTTCCTCGGTGTGCTGCTGCTGTCGGCCGTCCTGGTCAACAATGCTTTCAAGAAGCAGGCGGAAAGGGTACGGCGATGACCACCCCACTCATCGAGACCGTCGACATCGGCAAGAGCTACGGTGGCGTGGTGGCCCTGCGGGAGGTGTCCACCGTGGTCCGGGCGGGTGAGGTCACCTGCGTGCTCGGTGACAACGGCGCGGGCAAGTCCACCCTCATCAAGATCCTGTCCGGGGTGCACCAGCACGATCGGGGTGAGCTGCGAATCGAGGGCGCCACGACCCGATTCTCC
>NZ_JASCXP010000399.1:0-6880 GCF_030010695.1 Nocardia sp. CC201C | reverse complement strand
GAGGCGGCGTCCTTCTCGGCGGGCGTGAGCTCGGCCGCGCTCACCGTACCGCCGTCCGGGACGAACAGCGGATCGTAGCCGAAACCACCGTCGCCCAGCGGCTTCCGGTTGATGACGCCGGGCCACTCGCCGCGCACCACCTCTTCGACGCCGTCGGCGACCAGGGCGCAGGCGGAGACGAAGCGCGCGCCGCGGCGCTCGTCGGGGACGTCGCCGAGCTGGGCCAGCAGCAGCCGGTTGTTGGCCTCGTCATCACCGTGCACACCGGACCAGCGTGCCGACAGCACACCCGGCATACCGTTCAGCGCGTCCACGGCGATACCGGAATCGTCCGCGACACAGGGCAATCCGGTGGCGGCGAAACCGTCGCGGGCCTTGGCGAGGGCGTTCTCCTCGAAGGTCGCGCCGGTCTCGGGAGCCTCGTCGTAGGGCGACACGTCGTTCAGGCCGACGATCTCGATGCCCGCGATACCCGCCTCGTCGAGAATGCGGCGCAGCTCCGCGAGCTTCTTGGCATTGCGGCTGGCGACCAGCACGCGGCGGCTCACTTCTTCTTCTCCCCCGGCTCCGGCAGCACACCCGGATACGGCAGCGCGAGCGCCTCCTTCTGGATGGCGAAGATCTGCTCACAGCCCGCCAGCGCGGCATCGAGCAGCTTGTCGAGGGTGGAGCGCGGGAAGGTCGCGCCCTCACCGGTGCCCTGGATCTCGACCAGGGTGCCGGTATCGGTCGCCACCACGTTCATATCGACCTCGGCGCGCGAATCCTCCTCGTACGGCAGGTCCAGCCGCACCCGGCCGTCCACCACACCGACGCTCACCGCGGCGATGGCGCACGAGATGGGCTGCGGATCGGTGAGCTGACCGGCCGCCGCCAGATAGGTGACGGCATCGGAGAGCGCCACGTACGCGCCGGTGATGGCGGCGGTGCGGGTGCCGCCGTCGGCCTGCAGCACATCGCAGTCGATGGCGATGGTGTTCTCACCGATGGTGGACAGGTCGATGCAGGCGCGCAGCGAGCGGCCGATGAGGCGGGAGATCTCCTGGGTGCGGCCGCCGACCTTGCCCTTGACCGATTCCCGGCCGCTGCGGGTGTGGGTGGCGGCGGGCAGCATGGCGTACTCGGCGGTCAGCCAGCCCAGGCCGGAATCGCGCCGCCACGGGGGCACGCCGTCGGTGACACTCGCGGTGCACATCACCCGCGTCTGACCGAACTCCACCAGCACCGATCCCGCCGGATGCGTGGTGAATCCCCGGGTGATGCGTACGTCGCGGAGCTCGTCGTCCGCCCTGCCATCGGCTCGTTTCGACACGGACACAGCCTAGTGCGCGGCGGACTCGGTGACCCAGTGGGTCAGATGTCGAAGGTCTCGCCGGGCGATACGGCGTGGACGGGGCCGGTGAAGACGGCCTTGGCCTCGGCGATCACGTCTTCGCGGGAGGTCCACGGGGGGATGTGGGTGAGGAGCAGTTCGCCGACGCCCGCCTCGGCGGCGATCATGCCCGCCTCGGTACCCGAAAGGTGAATGCCGGGTGGGCGATTGGCCGGATCGTGAGTCCAGGACGCCTCGGAGAGCAGGACGTCCGCACCGCGGGCCAGCTCGTACACCTCGTCGCAGAGGGCGGTGTCACCGGTGTAGACGAGGGTGCGCCCGGTGGCGGTGGTGATGCGCAGACCGTAGGACTCCGGCGGATGGAACATGCGGCGGGCCTCGACGGTGTGGCCGGGGCCGAAGGCGATGGGCGCGCCGACCGACCACTGCCGCATATCGATGACATCGGACCAGTCGTCGCATTCACCGCCGATTTCGGCGGAGGCGTTGCCGATCCGCAGCGAGGTGTCCGACGGCCCGTACACGACCGCCTTGCCGGACGGCGGATTGGGGTGATACCGGCGCCACACCAGCAGCCCGGGCAGATCCAGACAATGGTCGGCGTGCAGATGCGTGAGGAAGATGTCGACCTCACCCGGATCCAGATACTTCTGCAGCGCGCCCAGCACACCCGGACCGAAATCGATAACGGTGGGCGTCATATCCGGGCCGGTGAGCAGATATCCCGACGCCGGCGAATCCGGGCCGGACACGCTACCCGAACACCCGACGACTGTGAGGCGCATTCCCCCATGCTGCCACGCTGCTGTCTCATTCAAGGAGGGATCCCCCATATCGCCGACCGGATCCGCTGTCACCCCGACGACGCGAGACGGCCGGCGTTAGCCCCGCGACGATGACGACGTGCATCACCAGAGAGTACCCACCCGGCAACCAGGCCACCCATCGCCCCGAAAAGATGCCCTTGCCAAGAGATTCCGTCCTGTCCCGGCAGCACTCCCAACAGGATGGACCCGTACAGCAACCCCACCACCAGACCGATCACGATCTGGGTGGCGTTCCGGGCGAAGAAGCCCCGGGAAATCAGATAGGTGAGCCAGCCGAACACCAGCACCGAAGCGCCGATGTGCACCGAATTCACCTCCCCGGTGAGCCAGGTGCCGAATCCACCGATCACCCAGATGATGGCCGTCGCCGCCAAGCCGCGCCCGATTCCGCTGAGCAGCGTGAGCAGACCGAGCACCAGCACCGGCACCGTATTGCCGAAGAGGTGTTCCCAATTGGCGTGCAGTACGGGCGCGAACAGAATGCCGGCCAGGCCCTCGTCGGTGCGCGGGCGCACACCCTCGTAATCGAGATTGTGCCCCGTTACCGAATCCACGCCCTCTACCCCGTAGAGAAACGCGGTAAACGCAAGAATTATCGCAATGGCGCGCTGCCACAACAGCTTCAGCGCCGTGGATCCCCGCGTGCTGGTCTCGGGGTTGGTCAGCTGTCCGCGCAGTCGTCCGATCCGGTCCGGATCGAACGACGCACCCATGCCGGCACCGCCGCTCATGGCACGACCTCCTAGAACGCTCGTATCTCCGAGCGTACCGGGCGCACTAGGCCCAGAGCTGACCGTCGAGCCGCTCCTCCGCCTCCTCGAGGGTGCCGTCGTACGCGCCGGTGGACAGGTACTTCCATCCGGCGTCGGCCACCACGAAGGCGATATCGGCGCGCTTGCCCGCCTGCAGCGCCTTGCGGCCGACGCCGAGCGCGGCGTGCAGGATCGCGCCGGTGGAGATGCCCGCGAAGATGCCCTCCTCCAGCACCAGCTCCCGGGTGCGGCGCACCGCGTCGTAGGGGCCGACCGAGAAACGGGAGGTGAGCACGGACTCGTCGTAGAGTTCGGGCACGAAGCCCTCGTCGAGGTTGCGCAGCCCGTAGACCAGTTCGCCGTAGCGCGGTTCGGCGGCGACGATATCGATCTCGGGCAGCTTCTCGCGCAGGAAGCGGCCGGTGCCCATGAGGGTGCCGGTGGTGCCCAGACCCGCCACGAAATGCGTGATCTCGGGCAGGTCGGCCAGGATCTCCGGGCCGGTGGTCTCGTAGTGCGCCAGCGCGTTGGCCGGATTGCCGTACTGGTAGAGCATCACCCAGTCCGGGTGTTCGGCGGCGATCTGCTTGGCCCGCGCCACCGCCTGATTGGAGCCGCCCGCCGCCGGGGAGTCGATGATCTCCGCGCCGAATATGGTGAGCAGCTGCCGCCGCTCCACCGAGGTGTTCTCCGGCATCACGCACACCAGCCGGTAGCCCTTGAGCTTGGCCGCCATGGCCAGCGAGATCCCCGTATTGCCGCTGGTGGGCTCGAGGATCGTGCAGCCGGGGGTGAGCCTGCCCTCGGCCTCGGCCTGCTCGATCATCCGCAACGCCGGACGGTCCTTGATGGACCCGGTCGGATTGCGGTCCTCGAGCTTGGCCCACAGCCGCACGTGGTCGTCGCCGTCCCAGCGCGGGGACAGGTTCTTCAGCCCGACCAGCGGAGTGTTGCCGAGGGTCTCGATCAGCGACTCGAAGCGTGCCACGGTATTACGCGCCGCCCGCGACGGCCGGGAGGATGGTGACGGTGCCGCCGTCGGTGACCTCGGCCGCGAGCCCGCCCTCGAAGCGCACGTCCTCGTCGTCGACGTAGATGTTGACGAAGCGGTTCAGCTTGCCGTCGGAGAGCAGCCGATCCTTCAGTCCCGGGTAGTTCGATTCCAGATCGTCGATGACCGCGGCCAGGGTCGAGCCCTCGGCCTGCACCCGCTTCTCGCCCTTGGTGATGGGCCGCATGATGGTGGGGATGGACACGGTGACCGGCATGGGTGCTCCTTGCTCGTTTCCTGCTGGCGTGGTCGCGCGGGGAGTGCTCAGGCGTCCACCGCGTAGTCGGCGACGACCCGGACCGGCTCCTCGGTGACCTGGCCGTCGATGATGCGGTAGCTGCGCAGTTCGTGCTGTTCGGGGTCGCGGGTGGAGACCAGCACGTAGTGGGCGTCGGGTTCGGAGGCGAACGAGACGTCGGTGCGGCTCGGGTAGGCCTCGGTGGCGGTGTGCGAATGGTAGATGACCACGGGCGCCTCGTCGCGGTCGTCCATCTCGCGCCACACCCGCAGCTGTTCGGCGGAATCGAACCGGTAGAAGGTGGGCGAGCGCTCGGCGTTGATCATGGCGATGAACCGCTCGGGACGATCGGAACCCTCCGGACCGGCGATGACACCGCACGCCTCATCCGGGTGATCGGCGCGCGCGTGCGCCACCATCTTGTCGACGAGGTCGGCCTTGATCACCAGCACTGTCGCATTCCTTCCGCTCACCGGCCCTCAACAGTCGAGAATATGCGGCTATTCCCGACGAACCGGAACCGGGAGGCGCGGGCGGTCAGCCCGGGAACAGGTCGGCATAGGCCGGAACGCCCGCGACGGCGGTGGCGCTGCGGATGGCGTCGACCACCGCGCGCTCGACGCAGACGGCGGCGGCCGTGCAGAGCTGATCCAGGATCAGCAGTTCCGCCGCGAAGGCGGGCGGCAGGCGAATGCCCTGGTCGGCGGCCTGCACGGTACCGGTGGCGACGGCGAACAGGGTATCGCCGTCCAGTGGGGAGTGGACCGGGCGGATGGCGCGGGCCAGCCCGTCGTGACCGGTGGTGGCCAGGCGGCGGCAGGCGGCCGGGCCGAGGTCGGCGTCGGTGGCCACCACGCCGATGGTGGTATTGAGCACAGTGCCCTTCACCGGCAGCGCGTTGGCGGCGGCGAGCTGTTCGGCGGTGGCGGGCCGCAGGCCGAAATAGTCGGGACCGTCCGTGCCCGCACCCCACGGCAATCCGGTGCGCGGGTCGAAGACCGAACCCACCGGATTGGCGACCACGAGTGCGCCCACGGTGACCCCGGCGGCCGGTCCGTCGGTGAAACGCACACTGGCGGTGCCGATTCCGCCCTTGATCGACCCGGCCCGCGCGCCGACGCCCGCACCCACCGACCCGCGCGCGAAATCCACGGCGGCCGCCTCGGCGGCCAGGAAGCCGAAGTCGGCGGTGGGCCGAATATTCCACGCCCCCACCGGAAGATCGAAGATCACCGCGCTCGGCACGATCGGCACCACCCGGCTCGGATCGGCGGGATCCATCGGAATGCCCTCGCCCCGTTCCTCGAGCCAGCGCATCACGCCGTCGGCGGCGGCCAGACCGTAGGCGCTGCCGCCGGTCAGCAGTATCGCGTTGGCCTGGCGCACGGTATTCGACGGATCGAGCAGATCGGTTTCCCGGGTACCGGGACCGCCGCCGCGCACGTCCACGGCCGCGACCGCACCGCCCGGCGCGCGCACCACGGTGCAGCCGGTCGCCGCACCGGAGCCGAGCGTGGCATCGGCGTCGAGCACATGGTGGTGCCCGACCAGCAGGCCGGTCACATCGGTGAGCGAATCGCGCGGTCCAGCAGCCGTGTTCACGCAGCCCACGCTAGCGGTGCCCGCGGTCAGGGAGCCAGGGCCTGTAGCAGCGAATCCTGCATCCAGGTCAGCCAGTGGTAGACATCCAGGTGCGGGGCCCGGGGATCGTCCGGGTCCAGCATGTCGGGCGTGTCGGCGTCGATGCCGAGGGCGGTGCCGAGGGCGAGCCGAATGTCGTTGAGGGAGGTCAGCCAGGCGTCGGCCTGCTCGGGCGAAAGGTTGATCTTCCCGCCCTGGGCCGGAACGGTGTCGAGGACCACCTGTCCGGCCGTGACCTTGGCCTCGATGATGTCGGGTTCGTGCAGGCTGCGCAGCGCGCTGTTGAGGTCGGCGCGGTCGGCGTCGGGAGAACCGGGTTCGGGGCGGTGGAAGTCGGGCAGCAGGCGGCGCAGCCGGGGATCGTCCGGCGGGGCAGCATTGCCCATCTGTAGCCCGGTGAGGGCCGCGAGATCGTCCTCGGGGGCCTCACCCGCCCGGTCGGTCAGCAACCCGGTGACCGCGCCGACGAGGGAACGCAACACCTCCGCCTCGTGGGCGTCCATTTCCGAGCGTAGTTTCGGCCCGCTCAGGGAGTTCTTCCTGCTCCACTTCCGCACGGGCCTACCGTAGTCGTCCGGATCAGTCGTCACGCTGCATGGTCGCCCACAGTCCGGCCGCGTGCAGGCGCTGTACGTCGTGTTCCATCTTGTCCCGCGACCCGGAGGACACCACGGCCTTGCCCTCGTTGTGCACCTTGAGCATCAACTCGGTTGCCTTGCCTTTGCTGTAGCCGAACAGCTTCTGGAAGATGTAGGTGACGTAGTGCATGAGATTGACCGGATCGTCCCAGACCACGGTCACCCACGGCCGGTCCTCGGCCTCCAGGATCTCGGTGTACTCGACCGCCTCGGGGGTCGCCTGCGCCGCCGACAATGTCAGGTTCGCGCCGACCGGACCGGCGGCGATCCGGACAGCGTCTTCTATGCACAGACCCATAACACCCAGGGTACGACTTGACCCCGGAGAAACAACAGACGCCGCGGCTGTGTTCGATTGCCCTCCGCTGCGCTCCGGGCGGGTTCGCGGCGCTGGAAGTCT
>NZ_JASCXP010000398.1:0-6935 GCF_030010695.1 Nocardia sp. CC201C | reverse complement strand
CACCATGGACCGTGGTTCTCCGCTCCCGTCCAAGGAAGGTTGGCGATGGCCACGGTGGTAGACGTCGACGCGCGCGGTGCGCAGCACTGCGAGACGACGGCGCTGGGCGTCCTGCTGCGACAGCGGGGCCTCGAGCTGTCCGAGCCCATGCTCTTCGGGCTCGGCGGCGGGCTGTCCTTCCTCTACTGGGACAGCAAGGCCATGGGCTTCCCCTTCCTCGGCGGACGCGTCAAACCGTTCGACCTCACCCGCAACCTCGCCGCCGCCCTCGGACTGAACCTGCGCGTGCACGAGACCACGTCACCGCGCAAGGCGTGGGAGAACGTGGCCTCCGCCCTCGACGACGGCCAGCCGGTGGGCCTTCAGCTCGACAGCTACCACCTGGACTACTTCGGCTCGAAGGTGCACTTCGGCGGCCATATCGTCGCCATGTACGGCTACGACGACCACAGCGCCTTCCTGGTCGACACCGCACAGCAGGGCGGCGCGGTCACCACCAGCCTGGCCAGCCTCGCCGCGGCCCGCGCCGCACGCGGCCCGATGACGGCCAGGAACCGCTCCTTCACGCTCACGCCGCCCACTCCCCCACCCGGCCCATGCGGCCCGATCGTTCCCGCCGTCACCGCCTGCGCCCGCGCCTTCCTCGAGCCACCCATCGCCAATATCGGCTACCGCGGCATCGAGAAGGCCGCTCGGCTGGTGCCCACCTGGTTCGAACGCACCGACAACCCGGGCCGCGACCTGCCAGAGGCCGCGCTGCTCATGGAGCGGGCCGGGACCGGCGGCGCCCTGTTCCGCAATCTCTACCGCGACTTCCTCGCCGAGGCGATGGAGCTGTGCGACGCCAGCGAACTTCGCACCGGCCACCGCCTGTACAGCCGTGCGGCCACCCACTGGACCGAGGTGGCCACGCTCCTCACGCAGGCCGGAACGACAAGCGCCACAGAGTATCTCGCTCAGGCGGGAACGCTGCTCGGCGAGGCCGCCCGCATCGAGCGCGAGGCCATGCTCGCCCTCGTTCGACTCGGCGAGCCGGAATGAGATCTCGGCCACGTCCGCCCCGCCGAGCTTGCGACTCTACCCGCACGGGAGGGTAGAGTTCCCATCGCTGAGCGTTAGCTGAGATTCCGCATCAGGCAGTGTGGCCGATGCCGATCAGCAGTGGTTCCGCATCGTCGGCCGCTCGCATCCGGAATGAATTCTGTTCATGCCCACGCGTTTCCGCACTCCGGTGACGCGTGCGCAGTGATGATTGGAGCCGCCGATGGCGACCGCCGCGCCCACCCGCGATACCGAAGGGTCGGTACTTCACGCTCTGCGCCATCCCACCCGATTGCGTACCGAGGTGCTGGCCGGTCTCGTCGTCGCGCTGGCCCTCATCCCCGAGGCGATCTCCTTCTCGATCATCGCGGGCGTGGATCCGCGCGTCGGCCTGTTCGCCTCCTTCACCATGGCCGTCACCATCGCCATCGTGGGCGGTCGCCGGGCCATGATCTCGGCGGCGACCGGTGCGGTGGCGCTGGTCGTCGCACCGGTGGTGGCCGAGCACGGGCTCGACTATCTCATCGCCACGGTGATCCTGGCGGGTGTGCTCCAGATCGTGCTGAGTGTGCTCGGCGTGGCCAAGCTGATGCGCTTCATTCCGCGCAGCGTCATGGTGGGTTTCGTCAACGCCCTGGCCATCCTCATCTTCCTGGCCCAGATCCCGCATCTGCTGGGCGTGCCGTGGCTGGTGTACCCGATGGTCGCGATCGGCCTGCTGATCATGGTGTTCCTGCCCAAGCTCACCACCGCCGTCCCGGCCCCGCTGGTGGCCATAGTCGCGCTCACCGCGGTCACCATCGCGTTCGCGCTGAATGTGCCGAATGTCGGCGACGAGGGTGAACTGCCGTCGAGCCTGCCGGTGCTGCTGCTGCCGAACGTGCCGCTGAACCTGGACACCCTGACGATCATCGCACCCTACGCCCTGGCCATGGCGCTGGTCGGCCTGCTCGAATCCCTCATGACCGCCAAACTGGTCGACGACATCACCGACACCCACTCCGACAAGACCCGTGAGGGTTGGGGCCAGGGCATCGCCAATGTGGTCACCGGCTTCTTCGGCGGCATGGGCGGCTGCGCCATGATCGGCCAGACCATGATCAATGTGAAGGTGTCCGGCGCGCGCACCCGCATCTCCACCTTCCTCGCCGGCGTCTTCCTGCTCATCCTGGTGGTGGGCCTGGGCGATGTGGTCGCGCTGATTCCCATGGCTGCCCTGGTCGCGGTCATGATCATGGTGTCGGTCGGCACCATGGACTGGCACTCCATCACCCCGAAGACGTTGCGGCGCATGCCGATCGCCGAGACCACCGTCATGCTGGTCACCGTCGCGGTCACCGTGTTCACCCACAATCTCGCCTACGGCGTCATCGTCGGCGTGCTCACCGCCATGGTCGCCTTCGCCCACCGCGTCGCCCACTTCACCGAGGTGACCACGGTGCACGAGGCCGACACCGACGAGGACGGCGATATCGACACCCGCGTCTACACGGTGCGCGGCGAACTGTTCTTCGCCTCCAGCAATGACCTGGTCTACCAGTTCGACTACACCGGCGACCCGCACAACGTGATCATCGACATGTCCGACGCCCACATCTGGGACGCCTCCACCGTCGCCACCCTCGACGCCATCACCACCAAGTACGCGTCCAAGGGCAAGAACGTCGAGATCATCGGACTCGAGCCCGCCTCCGAACAGCGCCGCGAACGCCTCAGCGGCCACCTCGCCGGAGCGCACTGACATGGCCGACCGCGCCACCCTGCAGATCGGTCAGGTCGCCGAGCGAACCGAGTTGTCGATCAAGACGATTCGACACTACGACGAGGTCGGCCTGGTCACCCCCTCGGCGCGTTCGACCGGCGGCTTCCGCCTCTACACCGAGGCCGACGTGCGCCGCCTCATGGTCATCCGCCGAATGAAGCCGCTGGGATTCACCCTCGCCGAGATGAAGGAACTGCTGGAATCGCTGGCCGTCCTGGACGATGCCACCGCCGACACCAACCGGCGCCGCCGAGCCGCCGAGGTCCTGCGCGACTGCCACGACAAGGCCGAGGCGAGCTGCGCGACACTGCGCCGCCAACTCGCCTACGCCGAGGAATTCGCCGCTCTGCTGTCCGATCGCAGCGCGGCGCGCGACTCCGCACCCGCGACCTAGCGCGCCGGATTCGCCCGAGGGCGCGCGCCACCACGCCGACGCGACCGTGGTGGCCCCCGCGCGCCCCGGCTGCGAGCATGGGGCGGTGGCCGTCGATACCGAAGAACTGGATCCCCGCGCATTGGAGGCGCTGCGGATGCCACTGACCGGTTACTGCTACCGCCTGCTCGGCTCCGCCGCCGACACCGACGACGCGGTGCAGGAGACGCTGATCCGCGCCTATACCCGACGCGACGGCTTCGACCCCGGCAAGGGGCGGCTGTCCACATGGGTGCACGCCATCGCCACCAATGTGTGCCTGGACATGCTGCGGTCGGCGCGGCGGCGGATGCTGGTGTGGGAGGGGCCGGTTCCCGAGGGGTTCGATGCCGGCTCGGTGCTGCCCGCCGACCGGTGGGTCGAGCCGATGCCCGACGCCGAACTCATCGAGGCGACCGATCCGGCCGAGGTGGTCGTGCGGCGCGAATCGGTGCGGTTGGCGTTCGTGGCGGCGCTTCAGCATCTGCCGCCGCGACAGCGGGCCGTGCTGGTGCTGCGCGATGTGCTGGCGTTCTCGGCGGCCGAGACCGCCGGGATGCTCGGGGTCAGCGCGGCGGCGGCGAACAGTGCCCTGCAGCGGGCGCGCGCGACGCTCGACACGGTGCGGACCGATCGCGGGCACGCGCTCGACCTCGACGCCGAGCGGGATCGCGACCTGTTGCGGCGGTATCTGGTCGCCTTCGAGGCACACGATGTCGATGCCTTGGCCGCGCTGCTGTGCGAGGACGCCGAATCGAGTATGCCGCCGTTCCCCTGGCGCATCGACGGGCGCGACGCCCAGCTCCGGATCTTCGCCGCGGCCGACGCCTGTACGCGTGATCGGCTGGTGCCCGTCCGGCTCAATGGATCCGCCGGATTCGGCCAGTACCGCCCGGACGAGCACGGAGTGCTGCGCCCGTTCGCCCTGCTCGCGCTCGAGCAGCGCGGCGGTCGCATCGCGCGACAGCTGACCTTCCTGGGGACGCACGCTCGATTCGCGCGATTCGGATTGCCCGAGACATTCGATTCCGCGACGACCGATGAATCTCGGCCACCCGCGTCGTAGCAGTAGTGACCCTATCGCTACGACGCTTCGGAGATGCCCGTGACCGACACCATCGACCTGCGCGCCCACACCACCGCCGAGCGGGAACGCCTCGCCGACCTGCTCGCCACCCTCACCCCCGACCAGTGGGCCGCGCCCTCGCTCTGCACCGGCTGGCGGGTCCGTGAGGTCGTCGCCCACATGACCATGGCCTACCGCATCTCGTTGCCGCGATTCGCCATCGGCTTGGCCGCGGCCCGCTTCTCGTTCAACCGCTATGCCGACCGCGCGGCTCGCGCCGATACGCGGCGTCTGAGCGACGCCGAACTACTGACCTGCCTGCGCGACAATGTGAACCATCCGTGGCAGCCGCCGGGCGGCGGCCCCGCGGGCGCGCTGAGCCACGACGTCATCCACGGTCTCGACATCACCGAACCGCTGGGCCTGCCCGCCGCCCCGGCCGCCCGCATCGCGCTGGTCCTCGGTCACGGTGATGCGAAGACCCTCGCCTACTTCGGCGTCGACCTCACCGGCGTGCAACTGCGGGCGACCGACGCGGACTGCACGATCGGCTCCGGAACCCCGGTCGCCATGCCCGCCAAGGACATCCTCCTCACCGTCACCGGTCGCCGCCCCCTCGAGCGGGGGTGACCCGACGCGGATCAGGGTGCCACTCGGGGAATTCACCGATGCGCCCGATTCGGCGGGCGAGGACACTCGACAGTGTGACGACCAACGATGCCACCCCCCGTACACCTGTCGCCCCGGCCGACTTCACGCCCGCCCCGCGCCCACGCGGCGGCGGGACCCGCTCGCTCGGCCTCGCCCTGCTCGCCGCCGCGTTCCTGGCCGCACCCGCCGCGTGGGCGGCCGGTACGGCCACCGCGGACAACGGCGACGAGCGGGGTTACGGCTACGTGCTCCAGTTCGGTGAGAACGGCTACGAACACCACTGGGTCCAGCACCCCGACCGCACCGGCTACTACTACCACGACGGCCGGATGTACTGGAATCCGGGCAAGTAGCCCGACACTCCCGAACGGTGCGGATACTCGCGTCGATTCCGCCTGCACCGCCGGATGATTCGCCCGCTCCGACCCGAGTGTCGGTGAACGGCGCTAGTCTCGCCCCATGGGCATTTCGTCGCGGCGCGATGGCCCGGTCGATCCGATCGCGGCCGCGTTCTTCTGGCTGCCGGAACTCGGCATGCCACCGCGTCCCGGTGTGGAGGGCCTGTCCCGGCCCGCCGCCCGGGTCGTCATCGAGGCGGCACCGCAAGCCTGGCGCTACGCGGGCGACTGTCTCGGCACCAATTACGCACTGGAGTCCTTCACACTGGTCGAACGCCTCGGCAGGCAGGCCCCCGATCTCATCCGCCGGGGCAAGCCCGTCCGCTGGGCACGAGCCTGCGTCTGGGCGGTCGGCCACCGGTACGGGCTCATCGGCCAGGACTGCGGCCTGGATGTGCCGAACCTGTCCCGGGAGCTCGACGCCAAACCGCACTACCTGAACCGGGACGCCGCCGCCATCCGCGAGGTCATCGACCAGAACTGGCACATCCCGCTGGACTACGACTTCAGCTAGGCGGCGCTGCGACCGGTCCGGCGAGTGTCGGCCACCGCCACAGCCGGCGATTCGGCGATTCCGGGGGCCTACCGGCGCACAGCGGCCCTCGAGTTCAGTCGATATGGAAGGTGTCCGCGCGGTGCGACAGCCGTTCGGCGAAGGTCTCCGTCCACGCGGTGGACTCGGGTTCGTCGGGGGTGATGGGGGTGCGGTGGCTCGCTCTGGGCGGCACGGGAATATCGCGTCGCTCGGAGCCGCCCGGACCGGCCTGGAGGGCCAGTAGCCGCACACCCCAGCGGACGTAGGCCGGAACACTCATCCCCGCGCACTCGGCGGCATCGCGCAACGTGAGCCAGTCCCCCTCGCTCACGGTCACCACTATGTCTTTGCTCGCCATACCCGACAACCGTAGACCGCGTTCGGGGACCGCGCAGCGAGTCCGGGTATCCGCTGTGCGTGCATCGGGCGCGACATCCGACCGGCTATCGGGCACTGACGTCCGGTGTGCGGATCCGCCACATGCCGCCGCCGATGGCGAGTACGCCCCGGGCGGGCAGGGCGACCGCACCGATGACCGGGTTCTCGGCCAGGCGCACGGGATTGCCGGGATCCTGGCCGTCGAGCACGGCCGATGCCGCCGTGATCAGGTACATCTGCTCGGGCATCAGGGTTCCGTAATGGCCGCTCGGCATCGTGCCGGACATCCGCAGGGAGCCCATACCCAGTGCGGCGGCCGCGATTTCACGGGCCCGCAACAGCGACCGCGAACGCCAGGTCAGCGGCAGACGCGGTCCCAGCACGTTCGGCAGCCGCAGCGCCGACGCCCCGGTGGCGGTGAACGTCCACTCCACCGTGGGGTCGTCGACCGTCCCACGCACCGACGCCGGTCCGATCCAGGTCACCTCGATGGCCGGGCCACGGTGCGTCACCGCGGCGTTCCGGCAGGTCCCGCAACCAGGTCGCCAGGCCGAGCACGGTCCTCACCTCCGTGCGATCCGTCCACGACGCGGCCGCGGCGGGAACCGTGGCGAGTGGCGAGGTGAACCGGACCACCAACGCTAGCCGCGGTGCGGCCTCGTGTCGTCGGGTGTGCATCCGCAGCGCCGGGT
>NZ_JASCXP010000397.1:0-6968 GCF_030010695.1 Nocardia sp. CC201C | reverse complement strand
GATGCGCCGCCCTGTCTCGCGGCACCGCCGCCGCGTCGCACCGTTCCGGCACCGCGCCCGGCCCCTTCGGCCCGTCCGGCCGCCGATCCGGGCGACCGTTCGACCCGTCGTCGACTGGGAGGTGGCTGTCGGTCTGCTGGGAGTCAGACCCGACCGAACGGTGTGCTGCGGGTGATTTGCCCGATCCCGCCCCGGGCCGCTGACCAGGCACAACGTACCCGTCAGTCGGTTCGGCGGCGGTGTTCACATCGAGGAATCTACGCTCGGCTACCGACAGGTACGACGCCGCGGATGTGTGATGATCGGGGCATGACTATTCGCAAGGCCGTGATCCCCGCCGCGGGTATCGGCTCCCGCCTGCTGCCGCTCACCAAGGCGATCCCGAAGGAGATGCTCCCGGTCGGCGACAAACCGGTGATCGAGCACACGGTCCGCGAGCTGGTCGCCTCGGGAATCACCGATATCACCATCGTGGTGAGCGCCGGAAAGTCGTTGATCCAGGACCACTTCCGGCCCAATCCCGCCCTGGTGGCGCAGTTGCGCGCCGACGGCAAGCAGGCGTACGCCGATGCGGTGGAGGAGGTCGGCGAACTCGGCCGCCTCGGCCATATCACCTACCTGGACCAGCACGGCCCCTACGGCAACGGCACCCCGGTGCTGAACGCCGCCCGCACCCTGGGTGACGAGCCCATGCTGGTGCTGTGGCCCGACGATGTGTTCGTCGCCGAGGTGCCGCGCGCCCAGCAGCTCATCGATGCCTACGAGAAGACCGACGCACCGGTACTGGCCCTCATGCCCATGGACCCCGCCGAATCCCAGCGCTACGGTGTGCCGGTGGTGGAGGAGGAGCACAGCGACGGCCTGATGCGCATCTCGGGCCTGAAGGAAAAGCCCAAGCCCGCGGACGCGCCCTCCTCCTACGCGGCCATCGGCGGTTACGTGGTCACCCCCGGCATCATCGCGGAACTGCGCCGCCAGGTCGACAACTGGTACACCCACCGCACCGGCGAGGTGTACCTGACCGACGCCATCAACACCTTCGCCGCCGACGCCCCGGTCTACGGCCAGGTCATCCGCGGCCGCTGGTACGACACCGGCAATCCGGCCGACTACCTGGTCGCCCAGTTCGCCTCCGCGCTCAACCACCCGGAGTACGGCCCGCTGCTGCGCGGACTCTGCGACTGACGCTCGATCAGTAGAACCGGCGCACGGAGAAGATGTCGAAGTCGGACAGCGGGGTCAGTCCGACCGGAACCCCGGGCGAGTGCGCATTGAGGACCTGCCCGGCCCCCGCGTAGATGCCCACGTGCGAGGCGTCGCCGTTGAGCACGATCACATCCCCCGGCTGCAGTGCGCCGACGGGCACGGTCAGCCCGGCCTCGGCCTGCTGCCACGTGGTGCGCGGCATGTCGATGCCGACGCTGCGGAAGGCCCACTGCACCAGCCCGGAACAGTCCCAGGCGTCGGGTCCGGTGCCGCCCCACCGATAGGGCTTACCGGTCTGGGTGGTGGCCAGGCCGAGCGCGACCATGGCCCGGGGACTGGCGAGCGGCAGTTGCGCCGAACCCGACGCGCTGCCGGAGGCCGAGCCGCTGCCGCTGCCCGAGGCGGAACCGGAGGCGCTTCCGGTATCGGAGTGGGCCGCGCCCGCCCAGAGCACACCGGCGCACAGCAGGGTCATGGTGGCCGCAACGGCCCGGATCAGGCGGTGGATCGCTTGTCGTCGCACGTGCTCGCCCTTCGGTCGGCACTCCCCGAACGCTCATTGCTCACGCAACGCTCATTAACCACGTATTTGCCGTCTCTTCTGTTGTAACCCAGAAGCGCGGCGAGTCGTCGAACCCGCCACCATGCGTGTCATGAGACTCCGATCACAAACCGTGGCCGGAATGTGACATTGCACCCCCATGGAAATCGGGGCATAAGTAGCATTTCGGCGTCCCGCGGGGGTCCGGGAGTCCGCATCCGCCAGCTACCACAGGGGCCCTGAGTTGACTCGTCGTATCAGGGCGCGAGCGCTACTGCTCGCGCTGACAGTGGTTTTCGCCTGCGCACTGCCCGGCACGCCGGGCCCTGCCGCGGCGGGGCCACCGCCCGACCCGGTCACCACCACCGGAACCCTCATGGCCACACCGGTTTCCGCGGACGGCTCCACCATCTCCTCGTACCGCGTCCGCGACGCCCGCAACATCACTCTCACCGTGCACTCGGCCGCCATGGACCGCGACGTGGTGGTGGAGGTGCAGCGTCCCGCCGACACCTCGGTGCCCCGGCCGGTGCTGTACCTGCTCAACGGCGCTGGGGGCGGCCAGGATACGGCCACGTGGCGACGCAATACCGACGCGACCGAATTCTTCGCCGACAAGAACGTGAACGTGGTGCAGATCGTCGGCGGCGGCTTCACCTACTACACCGATTGGCGCGCACCGGATCCCCAGCTCGGCACCAATATGTGGCGCACCTTCCTCACCGAGGAGCTGCCGCCCCTCATCGACGGCGCTCTGGGCACCAACGAGATTCGCGCCATCGCCGGAATGTCCATGTCCGGCACCAGCGTTCTGCAGCTGCCCATCGCCGCACCCGGCCTGTACCGCGCGGTGGCGGCCTACAGCGGCTGCGCCCGCATCAGCGACCGAATCGGCCAGCAGTTCGTCAAATTGGTGGTCGCGGCGGGCGGCGGCGACGTGCACAACATGTACGGCCCGCCCGACGACCCGATGTGGGTGGCCAACGACCCCTACGTGCACGCCGAGGGTCTGCGCGGTCTGGAGCTGTACCTGTTCAACGGCACCGGTCTGCCCGGACCGCGCGACACCCCCGGCGATATCCGCAGTCTCGGCCCCCATGACGGCGGACTGATCCAGCAGTTGGTGGTCGGCGGCATCATCGAGGCCGCGACCGACTGGTGCACCCGCAGTCTGGTGGACCGGCTGCGGCAGCTGGACATCCCGGTAACCGCCGATTTGCCACCTCGGGGTACGCACTCCTGGGGCTACTGGGAGGACGCGCTCAAGCGGTCGTGGCCGGTGCTGGCGCGGGGGTTGGAGCTACCCGAGTCCTGAGCTGCGCCAGGGCGGTCTCCACGCCGGCGCGGACCGTCGCCGGATCGCCGAGACCGCCACTGAGGGCCACGCCGTCGCGCACCAGCAGCAGATAGTGGGCGGCGGTGTCCGGGTCGTCGTGCCCGGCCGCCGCCAACCGCTCGCGCACCAGCCGCCGGAACCAGTCCCGGTAGTCGGCCACCACCGCGCGCACGGCGTGCGCGGGGTCCGGGAATTCCACGGCCGCGTTGAGGAAGGGGCAGCCGCGGAATCCGGGCGCACAGCTCAGCTCGCCGAGCCGCTCGAAAATCACGGTGACAGCGGCCATTCCGGAGTCGGGCACGGCTTCCAGCACGGCGCGCTGGCGCTCGTACTCACGCGCCAGATAGGCCACCACCAGATCGTCCTTGGTGCGGAAGTGCCGGTAGAAGGTGGCCTTGGCGATACCCGCCTCGGCAATGATCCGGTCGATGCCCACGGTATGGACGCCCTCGGCATAGAACAGCCGCGTGGCGGTGTCCAGGAGTCGATCGCGGGCGGCACTCATACCCTTGACGATAGCAGACAGATCTGTCTACTCTGGCCATCGAAGTGAACAGACAAGTCTGTCTAGGAGGACTCCATGGCTCCCATGTACACCGCCGTCGCCACCTCGGTCGGCCGCGAAGGCCGTTCCTACAGCGATGACGGCATCCTCGACCTCACCCTGGCCCGCCCCAAGGCGCTGGGCGGCGACGGCGCGGGCACCAATCCCGAACAGCTCTTCGCCGCGGGCTACTCGGCGTGCTTCGCCAGCGCGCTGCAGCTGGTCGCCAAGCGCATGAAGCTGGACGCCGACGAGGCCGCCGTCACCGCGGAGGTCGGACTCAACAGCCGCGAGGGCGGCGGCTTCAGCCTGTCGGTGGTGCTGCGGGTGGAACTGCCCGAACATCTGCACAACGAATCCGGGCGGGCGCTGGTCGAGGCCACCCACCAGGTGTGCCCGTACTCGCACGCCACCCAGGGCAATATCCCGGTCGAACTCGTCGTCGAGTAGCGCCCCGCCGACACATCACGCACGACCGGCGAGCTATCCGGGATCCCGCGCCGCTGCGCCCTGCTCGGCCGAGTCCTGCTCGGCCGAGTCCTGCTCGGCCGAGTCCAGCTCCGCCGAGTCCAGCTCCGCCGAGTCCTGCTCGGCCGAGTCCAGCTCCGCCGAGTCCTGCTCGGCCGAGTCCTGCTCAACCGAGTCCTGCTCGGCCCCGTCGCGCTCAGTCGAGGCCGGCTCAGTCGAGTCGCGCTCAGCCGAGTCCAGCTCCGCCGGGTGCCGCTCCGTCCAGTCCTTCTCCGAGCTAGTCCTTCTCCGACAGCGGAAATGTCTGCTGCGGCGAGGTCCAGTCGAACCAGGTATCCGGTTCCGCCACCCAGGTGCGGCCGGTGGCGGTGTCCTCCACGGCCACCCGCAGCAACTGCCAGCGGTCGGAGTCGGCGCTCATCCCCCCGAGCCGGACCTCGAGGTCGGTCGGCGGATCGTGCGCGATGTACGTATACGGGCCGTAGCGGCGACGCGCGCCGCTCTCCAGATCCTCCGTGGGCCCGTTCAGCGGCAGCCACACCAAATGGCAGTCGGTATGGCCGAGCAGCCGGACCAGAATGCTGCCGGTGGTGCCCGCACCGGGTTCCCGCCCGGTCTCCAGGGTGATCCGGTAACGGGCGGACGGCTCCCGGTGCAATTGGAATCCGCGGGTCAGCACCGTATCGGCACTGCCGGTCTCCTCGGGTACCACCGCGGCGGCGAAACCCTGCTCGGTCTCGGGAACCGGCGTGCTCTGCCACAGCGTATGAGTATCGAGATCCTCCACCTGGAACCAGTCGATGGCCGCCAGCGTCCAGGTCGACTCCTCGGAGTCGACGCGCACCCACAGCTCGGTGAGATCGTCGAGCGCGGTGCCGTAGTCGATGTGGAATGTCTGCTCACGCCCGATCTGAGTGGGATCGCCGGGCAGATGCACCGCCGCCTCACCCGTCGCGCCCCCGGTATCCCCGAGCCGCACATACACATCGCCATTGCTGCCCGCCTGGTCGGCGCCTCCGTACCGGACGGTCACAGCGAACTTCGGTCCACAGGCCATATCGCCACCTCCGATAGCCGGGTAACCACACCGGAACGCCGGAAACCCGGGGTGATCGCCGCGACGGACGCCCACCCCGGATGCCGATCAGGCCGACGGCGCGGCCGCCACCCGGGCCGGAACCGCGGGCACGGCGTCGGTCTCGGGCACCTCGGTGCCGCGCAGCGACGCGCCCACCGTCTCCCGCAGGAAGGCCCAGGCCACCAGGCCGACCAGACACGCGCCCACCATGTAGAGCGCGGGGAACAGCGTCCAGCCGGTGCCCTCGATCACGGCCTCGTTCACCAGAGGCGCGGTACCGCCGAAGATCGCCGTGGACACGTTGTAGCCGAGAGCGAATCCCGCATAGCGGACATGGGTCGGGAAGATGGCCGGGAAGGTCGCGGTGATCGTCGCCAGCTGCGGCAGATACAGCAGCCCCAGCACCACGAAGCCGATGACGGCCCAGACGATGCCCTGCCCCATCAGCCAGTACATCGGAATGGCGAGCACCGCCAGGCTCAGCAGCGACACCAGCCACATCGGCCGCCGTCCGACCCGGTCGGAGAGATGGCCGAAGAAGGGCAGCGACACCATCATGATCAGCTGGCCGATCAGCATCATGGCCGTGGTGGTCGACTCGTCGACGCCGATGGTGTTCTCGAGATAGGTCGGCTGGTAGGTGAGCAGCGTGTAGTTCACCACGTTCAGCGCGATCACCAGGCCGCCCAGGGTCAGCAGCTCACGCCGGTAGTCCCGCAGCAGCACGCGCAGGCCGGTGCGCGGATGCTCCTGCTCCTGCACCTCGGTGAACACCGGGGACTCGTCCAGCTTGGTGCGCAGATACCAGCCGATCAGGCCGAGCGGCACGGCCAGCAGGAACGGAATGCGCCAGCCCCACTCGTACATGGCGTCCGACCCCAGCGCGAGCTGGCAGGCCAGCACCACCGCCGAACCGCCCACGAAACCGCCGAGGGTGCCGAACTCCAGGAAGCTGCCGAGGAAGCCGCGGCGGCGGTCCTCGCAGGACTCCGCGAGATAGGTCGCCGCACCGCCGTACTCGCCGCCGGTGGAGAAGCCCTGCACCACGCGCAGGGAGATGAGCAGGATGGGGGCCAGCACCCCGGCGGTGGCGTGGGTCGGCAGCAGGCCGATCAGGCCGGTGGCGGCGGCCATGAGCAGAATCGTGGTGGCCAGGACCGCTTTTCGGCCGATGCGGTCACCGAGCGGACCCCACACCATGCCGCCCAGCGGGCGCAACATGAAGGAGACCGCGAAGCCGAGCATGGTGCCCAGCACTCCGAGGTCTCCGGGAAAGAACGCGGCCGTGATGTAGGTGGCCGCCGCGGCGTAGACGCCGTAGTCGAACCATTCGGTGGCATTGCCCATGGCGGCCGCGGCCACCGAACGGCGCTGTTGTCTGGGTTCCGGATCGCGGCTAGTCATGCCAGCTCCTCTCCCCCGCGAATTGGCGTATATCGTTTCCGCGCCGTGAGGGCACGGCGCACACGAAATAACCGGGTACCCGGGACGCGGATTCGGCAAACCACAGCTACCGTCCAGCAGCGCCCGGGCAATACCGCTACCAGCGCATACGAGAGGATAGTGACCCCGGTCGCACCTCATTCCAGCGGGCACACGGACCTTTGCGCACAACCTGTCGCGGATACCGCCCCGGCCCGGAGCAACGCCAGCGCGACCGGCGGAGATCCACGACGCGACGATCATCGCGTCGAACTGTCAGGCGGGCCAGGCCGAACGGCACCGAGAGCCCGGCCGACGAGGCGACTCGACCGTTCAGCCACACCGCGGCCCGACCAGTCGGCTCGGAACACCG
>NZ_JASCXP010000396.1:0-6981 GCF_030010695.1 Nocardia sp. CC201C | reverse complement strand
CTCTGGGTTATGAGCCCAGCGAGCTACCGAGCTGCTCCACCCCGCGTCGGGTGAATACAACCTTACAGACAGTATGCGGAGTTACCAAAACGCCTGGACAGAACAGGTTTCTCGACTCTATGGCCGGGCGGTGGTGTGCGGTCAGCGGGCTAGTTCGTCGACGAGGACGTTCAAAGCTGTTGTCAGGGCGTCTCTCTGCTCGCGGTCGAGGCGTTCCATGGCGGCGGCGAAGCGTTGGATGCGGGCCGAGGTGAGACCGTTGACGAGGTTGTGGCCGGTGGGGGTGGCGGTGAGGAGTTGGGCGCGGCCGTCGCCGGGGTCGGCGGCGCGTTCGAGGTAGCCGGCGCGTTCGAGGCCGGTGACTATGCGCGACATGGTGGGGGCGCTGACGCGTTCGACGGCGGCCAGGTCGCCCAGGCGCAGGGGGCCGGAGCGGGCCAGCGAGGCGAGAGCGGAGGCTGCGCCGGGGGAGAGCGCGCCGGAGTCGCCGGACTGGCGCAGCATGCGGAGCAAGCGGCCGATGGTCAGATAGAGGTCGGCGGCCTCGCTCAGGTCGGGGGTGACGACATCGGCACTGGAGCGCTCGGACAGCGCGGCCTCCTCGGTAGGACGGCGAAATCACTGATCATCATAATCGGGGCGCCGGGGAGGACGGCGCGCAGGCCGCGAGGCGGCGGCGCGGTCACCGCGTGGTGAACAGGTTGAGTTTGTAGGTGGTGATCGGCGGGGTCCAGCCGAATGCTTTGAGACCGTAGCGGTATCGCGCGGGCCAGGTGCGGGCGACGGCGGGCTGCGGGGTGGCCAGCGTGCGGGATTCGCGCAGTCGCAGGCCGTGGCGTTCCAGGATGGCGGGGTCGTCGCAGGTCCATCGCATGCGGGCGGAGACGGCCCGGAATACGGGGTTGCGGTCCTGAGTCTTCATCATGGCCGGGCCGCCGGTGTCGAAGGCGAGCGGAGTGTCCGGGAACGCCTCGGCGAACCGCCGCAGCAGGGCGTGCACGCGTTCGGCGTCGAAGTAGAGCAGCACCGCCTCGCTGAGCAGGAAGACCGGCCCGCCGTCCGCGCGAACCTGCTCATACCAGTCGGTGTCGAAGATGGATCCGGAGAGCATGGTGTAGCGGTCGCGGTCGTCGAAAAACTTGCGCCGCAACGCCATCGTGTCGTCGAGGTCGAGGTCGAACCAGCGGACGGTGCCGTTGTCGAGTCGGTCGAAGCGGGTGGACAGGCCGCAGCCCAGATCCACCACCGTGCCGTGCGGATGCTCGTGCAGGAACGCCCGCACGTACTCGTCGAAGATCGACGCCCGCAGCACCGACCCGAACAGCGACGGTCCGCGGAACTTGGTGAAGTCGTAGTCGATCGACGCCACGAGTTCGACGGCCTTGCCGTCCGCGAGGACCGAGGGGTTCCGCACCGCATCGCAGGCGCGTCCGTACAGCGGAATCAGCAGCGTTTCCTGGATCTCGCCCAGGGTCACCTGTTCACCCATCGCACCACAATAACTTAGGGTTGCCTAATTCGGGGTGCGATGTCGGGTCAGCTCGTGACGAGCACCCGCTTCAGGAAGTCGACCTGGTCGGCGAGAATCTCGTCGCGATGCTCGGGGTGGTAGATCTCGAAGTGGCTGAGGGGATAACTGCGCAGCTCCGCGTGCGGTGCGCGATCGGCGAGTTCGGTGGTGCCGGAGGCGACCGTCTCGCGATCGTGCTCGGCGATACAGACCAGCAGCGGCATCCGCAGGTCCGGCGCGTGGCGGCCGGGCCGGTAGCGCATCATCTGAAGCAGCACGCGCGGGGCGATGCTGTTGCGCCAGGTCTTGCTGTCCATGGCGGCGATGGTGCCGTGTGCCTGCGGCCCGGTCATGACCGCGAGTTCTCCCGGCAGCCCGACGGCGGGGATGTAGCGCGGGCGCAGGCCGAAAGTGCCACGGAGCCAATCGGATACCATGACCGCGAGCAGCGCCAGGGTGGCGCGCGTGGAACGTCCCTCGGCCCGGCGCGGGAATCCGTTGAACGGCACCTGGGCCACCACGGCCGCGATCCGTGCGTCCCCGGCGGCCACGGTCACGACGTGACCGCCGCCCAGGGAAGTGCCCCAGAGCACGATCCGGTCGGGGTCGATGCCCGGGTGTGCGCGGGCGAAGGCGACGGCAGCGCGGATGTCGTCGAGTTGTTCCTCGAGATCGGCTACCTGCCTGGGTTCGCCCGCGCTGGTGCCGAAGCGCCGATAGTCGAAGGTCATGGCCGCGTATCCGGCGTTCGCGAAGGCGCGGGCGGCGGCCACCAGCGCCGGAGTGTCCTGGGTACCGCTGAAACCCGGGCACAGCACCACCGCGGGCGCCACGCCCGTCTCGGCGTCGGCGTACAGCGTCCCGGAGCATTCGGTGCCGGACGAATCGAAGGTCACCGCAGTCGTTTTCATCATTGTCTCCCGCTGTCAGGCGATGTCGGCATCCAGGAGGCGCGCCAGCAGTTCCAGGACCGCGGCGCGATGCGCCACCAGATCCACACCGGTCCGATCGGCGTAGTACTCGTGCAGTTCCCGCAACGCGCCGAGCAGCGCGACACCGGTGAATTCCGGGTCGGTCAGCCGGAATTCACCGGCGGACACCCCCTCGGCGAGCAATTCCCGCACGGCCGGACGCAGCACGTTCACCGCATGGTTCACGACCCGGTGGTGCATGTCCCGGAACCGCTCCCCGTGCAGCATGTCGACCACACCGGGGACCGCATCGCGCTCGGCCACGGCGTAGCTGTGGTCGATGTAGGCCACCAGCCGATCCCGTGGCGACAGCGTCGCGTCCCGCAGGATCTCGAGGTGCCGCGCGCACAGCCGCTCCGCGTACACCTCGACCACCTCGGCGAACAGCTGATCCTTCGACCCGAAGTGGTGGTAGAAGCACCCCTTCGCCACCCCGAGCTCGCCGACGATCGCATCCACGGTGGTGGCGGCGTAGCCGCGCTCGGCGAAACCGCGAATCGCCGCGTCCACGATCTCCGCCTTGCGCACCTCGGGCTTCTTCACCTGTCGCATCATGCCTCCCGCCCCGCACTCTACCGACCGACCATCGGTCTGTACATGGCCGAGACAGTACACGCCGAGACAGTGCCGCTGTGCCGTGGCGGCCCGTGCGGCTAGCCCGCGCCACCCTGGTCGGAGGGTTCGGCGTCGGGTTTGTGCGGCGCGGTGATGCGACCCCCAATTGCACCGCGACCATCCGGTGGCCTGGTGGATCTCGCGCGTCGATACCGCCGATTCCCACCAGGTGCCCAGTCCCGCGCCGTTACCGACCGCGGCGAGCGCGGCCGCGGGCGAGAATCCCGCGACACCGAGCAGGTCGGGCCGGGGTGCGCGCAGTGCGGCGAGCAGCACCGTGGTCAGCACCTCGGCGACCTGGACCGCCGCGGCGAATCCGGCTTTGTCCAGCGTGACGGGGGTATCGGTGTACAGGTCAGGGACTTGAACGCGGGTCGAACCGCGCGGTCCGGCCATGCCCCACGGATAGCACCGCACAAGGGGGCTCCTCGTGCAGACAAGCGATTCCGACAGCTGCTTGGGCTCGGCTCCGGGGTCGGGAGGCGGCCCGGTTCAGCGGAAGAATTTCGCGTGTTCGAGGGCCCATTCCGCGTAGCTGAGCGGGTGGCGGCCGATGATCTCCGAGACCGACGGGGACTGGTCCAGGGTCCAGGCGATGAGTTCCTCGAGGTGGGTGGCGTATTCCTCGAGGGCGTAGAGGGTGACGTCGATGGCGCCGTCGGGCCAGCCGCGGTCGCGCCAGACGGCACGGCTTTCGTCGGGGGTGAGTTCGACGGTGGTGATGTCGCGGCCGAGGGCGTTGGCGATGAAGCGGATTCGGGACAGGGTGCTGATGGGCATGCCCACGGCCTCGAGGGTCATCCCCAGGTAGTCGTCGCTGCGCAAGGCCGCGGCCGCGACGGCGGCGAGGTCGTCCTCGTGGATGAACGGGTAGTGACCCGTGTTCAGGAATGCTTCGCGCACAACGCCTTCCGCGCGGATGGTGTCGGCCCAGTCCGAACCCGTGGCGGGATAGGTGCCTTCCAGGACCGAGCCCATGACGGCCGAAGGCCGGATATGGGTCCAGCCGATGCCGGAACGTTCGACGGCCTTCTCGATGGCCAGCCAGAACCAGGTCTCGCGCGGATAGGCCGCCTCGTACTCGGGTCCGTGCGAGGACAGCAGCACGATCTGGCCGACGTGCGCGGTGCGGGCGAGAGCGAGCGCGTCGTCGAGGGTGGCCGGATCGGCTCCGGTGAGGAAGACGGCGTCGACGCCGGTGAACGCGTCCCAGATCTCCAGCGGTCGGGTGATCGATCCGGAGATCAGCTCGACCGGGTGCGGCCAATCGTGCAATTGGTCGGACTCGGCGACGATGCGGACGCGCTCACCGGCGTCGAGCAGTTGCCGCGCGAGACTGCGTGCGATGATTCCGTAGGGGCTGCAGCCCTCGTTCTTGCGTGCGGCCCCGACGGTCAGCAGATGCAATCGTCCGGGCTCGTAACCGATTCCGCTCATGGCTGATACCTCTGTCGCATATCAACGGTGATCTTGCGCCTACTGCGAGGTTGCGGATCCGAACGGCAGCGATACTAACCCAGACCGCGCGCCGGCGAACTCAGCCCGGCGTCGCGGCGGTCTCCGCGAGATAGAAGGGCAGGCGATCGAAGATGAAGCGGCTCTGTGTGATTCGCCCGTTCTCCACCCGGATCAGCTCCGCGCCGGGAGCCGAGGGCACCGGAACCGAGGCGGTGTCGTACATGATCAGCGCGGTCGTCTCGTCACCGAAGGCGGCCAGCGGTCGCACACTGGTGACGGTATCGGCGAATGGTTCGAGGAACGCCCGGAAGGCGTCCGCGCCCCGAATTCGGCCCGCGGGCGTGTCGCAGACGATGTCGGCCGCGATGTAGGTCATGGCCTTGTCCATATCGTGCCCGGTCCAGGCGTCGAAGTAGGCGCGGGCCAGGTCGAGGGCGGGGCTGGTGTGCTGGTTCATATCGGTCACCTCGTGGTCGAATGGGAACTGTCGCTGGAATGGACACCGGCCACCGACGAAACGGACCGGTGCCAGAATGGCGACGTGACCGAGGCCCTCACGGCAGCCCGCTCCGGCGACCAGCGGGCGTTTCGCGAACTGACCGAACCGTATCGGCGCGAATTGCAGCTGCACTGCTACCGCCTGCTCGGTTCGTTCCAGGACGCCGAGGACGCCCTTCAGGAGACCCTGGTGGCGGCGTGGCGCGGGCTGGGGGAGTTCGAACAGCGGTCCTCGGTGCGCACCTGGCTCTACCGGATCGCCACCAACAGGTGCCTGAACACGCTGCGCACCGCACGGCGGCATCCGGTCGAACCACTGCCCTTCGAGGTGCCCGAGCCACCCGCGCACGATGCCGTCGGCTGGTTGCAGCCCTACCCGGACACCCTGCTCGACGGCGATCCGGCACTGCGCTATCAGCACCGCGAATCGGTGGAACTCGCCTTCATCGCCGCACTCCAGCAGCTGCCGCCCCGGCAGGCGGCCGTCCTGGTGCTGCGCGAGGTGCTGGAGTTCTCCGGTGCGGAGGCGGCCGAACTCCTCGGCACCAGTCCGACGGCGGTGAAGGCGGCTTTGCAGCGTGCCCGGGAAACTCTGGAGTCGGTGCGGCGCGGCCCCGCGGGACCGGCTCCCGCGCCCGGTTCGGCGGCCGAGCGGGCCTTGACCCGGCGCTTCGCCGACGCCTTCACCGATCGCGATGTCGATGCCGTCGTCGAACTGCTGACCGACGACGCCTGGCTGACCATGCCGCCCTGGCCGCATGCCTATGGAGGGCGTGCGGCGATCGCCGAATTCCTCCGGTACGTCCCGGCGTTCCGGCACGAGCACCCGATACGCCTGGTCGCCGTCCGGGCCAATACGCAGCCCGCCGTCGCGTGCTATTCCCTGCTTCCAGGAGCGTCGGAGTTTCGGGCGACCGGAATGCTGGTACTCGCCCTCGCGGCGAACGGCATTGCCGCACTCACTCATTTCCCACCCGAGGACGTCTTTCCACGCTTCGGGCTCCCCGTCTCATGGACCGACGGTCTCGCGGCGGCCGACGGCCGCGACTGTCGGTAACGACTTGTCGGAATGTCTGGATCGACTCAGACGGCCTGGGCTATCTGACAATTCGAGACCAAAGCTTCCCCAGACAGCTGCCGCCGCGGCTAGCGTGCCGCCCTACAGAGGTCGACCGCGTGGCGGGCTGGCAGGGCCGCCCGCGCAGGCCGCAGGCACCCACGGGAAGTACCAGTTGATGAGGTTCCGGAAATCCGCCATACGAACGTTGCTGTCCGCGTCGGTCGGGGTGGCCCTCGCCCCGTTCGCCCCGCCCGGACCGGCGGGGGCCGCGCCCGCCACGGCGGACCACTGCGGCAGATGGACGGCCAGCACCGTGGCGTCGGGGTACGGCATGCTGGAGAGCCTCGCTTTCGACGGGCGCGGCGGGCTGCTGCTCTCGGAACAGTCGGCCACCGGGACCGGCGGGGCGGTGCGCGAAATCGCCGCCGATGGGCAGCGCGGAACCCTGGTCGACGATATCGACGGGGTCGGAGAGTTGAGCGTCGTCGGTGACACGCTCTACTACACGACCGGGCTGAGCCTGCAATCCAAGTTCGCCGCCGAACCCGGCGGGATCGAGTCGGTGGATCTGCACACCGGCGCGCGTCGCAGCGTCGCGGCCGGACTCGATATGCCGAACGGGCTGGCGCTGCTGCCCGGCGGCGACTTCGTGGTCACCAGCGATATGGGAGCCGACACCCGCATGACGCTGGTGCGCGCCGGGGCGGACGCGGGCCCGTTCTCCTCGGCGGTCACCTCCACCAACGGCCTGGCCTACGATCCGCGGCGGCATCGGCTGTTCGTATCCAGCACCTTCGACCCGGTCACCGTGATCGCGATGGTGGACCCGGATCGCCCGGAGGCGGCGACCATAATCGAACTGCCCGGGC
>NZ_JASCXP010000395.1:0-6984 GCF_030010695.1 Nocardia sp. CC201C | reverse complement strand
CGGGGGCAATTACCCGGGTTTCCCGGGCCCCCCCCCCCCCCCCCCGGGGGGGGGCCCCCCCCCCCCCCCCCCACGCCCGCTCGAACCGCTCCGCATCCAGGTCGGGGCAGTCGAATTCGCTGTAGTAGTGGGTGCCGACACCGCCGAGGGCCGCTCCGCTGCCGCGCCCGATCCAGTACGCGCGCTGGATATCGGAGGCGGGGAACGGTTCGTACCGCGCCGCGAGATCCGCGGTCACGGTACGAACGCCAGCCGCGTCGTCGGCACGCAGCCGGGCGGCGAAACTCGCTACGGTGCGGTGCGTGTAGAGGTCGGCGAGTTTCATTCCGGTGAAACGGCCCACCATCCGGGTGGCGAGCAGGGAGTCGCCGCCGAGGGCGAAGAAGTCGTGTTCGCGGCCGATGCCGTTGACGCCCAGCACTTCCGACCACACCGCCGCGACCCGCCGTTCCGCGGCCGTGGCCGGAGGCGTCACCGCGACGGTCGGTTCGGGCGCGGCGAGCAGCGCGGTGAGCGCGGCCCGGTCGATCTTGCCGTTGGCGGACAGCGGCAGCCGAGGCAGCACCCGAATGGTGTCGGGCCGCATCGGTTCGGGCAGCCGCTCGGCCAGGAAGGCCGCCAGATCGGCGGTATCCACCGGGACTCCGGTCCAGGCGGCCGTCAGGCTGAACAGGCTGCCGTGCGCGGCGGCCTGCTCGACGGCGAATCCGCTCGCGGCCAGCAGTTCCTGCCAGCGCCGGGGTGCGAGCATCGGATCGCAGCCCGGGAAGCCGCCCTCGAGGAGCGCTGCCGAGAGCAGTCCCAGCGGGGGCAGTTCGGGCTGTTCGACCAGCACCAGCGCGCCCTTGGGGCGCAGCAGATACGCCGCGGCCGACAACCCGGCGGCCGGATCGGGATAGGTGTGCAGGGTGGCGAAGGCGAGCACCAGATCGCACTGCCCGTACAAGGTTTCGGGGATCTGCCCGGTGCGCGGGAGGCGCGTGTACTCGATGGCGTCGGCCGCCAGCGCGGGGTCCTGGTCGATCGCGGCCAGCAGGCGGTCACCGAGGTTGTCACCCAGTTCGGCGACGCGCACCGGCCGTGCGGTCCGGCCCGACAGGTGGCGCACCACATCCAGGACCGCGTCCAGGGCCATCGTGGTCTCCGGCAGCGACCACAGCAGCGTCGTGGGCGCTAGCACGGGGTGGTCGAGCAGCGTGAGCGGGTCACATTCCCCCGACAGCACGCGCGCCAACGGTTCGACCGGGAGCGGTTCCACCGGAAGCGAATCCACCGGAAGCACACTCGTCGCAACCGAACCCGCCGGAAGCCCATTCGCCGGAACCGAACCCGCCGGAAGCACACTCGCCGGAACCGAACCCACCGGAAGCACGTCGACTGGCAGCGAATCCGCCGAGAGCGGCTCGACAGACCCGTCCGCCCGGTCCAGCGCCGCCCGACCGGTGTGCGCGGTGACGGTCGAGACCCGTGCCCCGTTGTCGCGCAGCCACTCCCGCCACCGTTCCACCAGCGGTTCGAAGCGCCCGGCAATGTGGTTCGCGTCATCGAGCAGACGCGTGAGCGTGGCGTGCACGACCGATACCTGATCCGTGGCCGCCGCGCAGGGTGGGTCGAAGGCGGTCCCATCGACCGGTTCGCTCACCGGTGTGACGGCCGCGGCCAGCCGGGAACCGGCGAGCACCGTGACCGCGCGGCCCACCGCGGGGTGCGCGAGCAGTGCGGCGTCGATCTCCCCGGGCTCGATGCGGTGGCCGCGGACCTTGACCTGATGGTCGATGCGGCCGAGGAATTCCAGGGTGCCGTCCGGTCGGTAGCGGGCGAGATCGCCGGTGCGATACCAGCCGTCGACGAAGCGCTCCCGGGTGCGGTCCGGATCGCCGAGGTAGCCGCGCGCCACCCCGGCACCGCCGATCAGCAGTTCACCGGCCACCCAGTCCGGCCGGTCGCGGCCGAGCGGGTCGACCACCCGGCAGGTCACCTCGCGCAGCGGCGTGCCGTAGGGAATCGAGCCCCATCCGGCGGCGGGATCGCGGAAGTCGTGCGCCGCCTCGGGTGTCACGAGCTGGACGGTGGAGTGGATGGCCGTCTCGGTGGTGCCGCCGAGGGCGGCGAAGACACAGTCGGGGGCGGCCGCGTGCAGGCGGGCGGGCAGGTCGACGCCCACCCGATCACCGCCGACCAGCACCGTCCGCAACGGCAGTTCCCGGGCGGTCGACACCAGCATGTCCAGCACGGCCGGAACGCAGTTGAGGACCGTCACGCCGTGCCGGATGACCAGCTCGGCCCACGCCGCCGGATCACGCCGCTGCTCCTCCCCCACCAGCACCACCGCGCCACCCGTGCGCAGCGGGGCGAAGATATCGAAGACCGACAGGTCGAAGTCCAGCGCCGACACCGCCAGCGTGCGGTCCCGGCTCGTCAGGGCGAAGCGCTCGGTGAGATCGTCGATGGTGTTGACGGCGGCGCTGTGCGGAATCCGCACGCCCTTGGGATCTCCGGTGGACCCGGAGGTGAAGATGACATAGGCCAACCCCTCCGCCTCGTCCGCGGGCAGCGGTCCGGCATGCCGGAGTATCCGCTCGCGCCGATGCGCGGGCTGATCGACGCCGACCGGCACATAGGCCGACCCGGCCGCGAGAATCCCCAGCACCGTGGCGATCTGATCCGGCCCCTTCGGCAGCCGCACCGGCAGCAGCTGCCCGGCCGGGAGGTCCGCGGCGATCGCTCGCGCCCGCCGCGCCAGCTCACCGTAGGTGAGACAGCCGTCCTCACCCCACAGCACGGCGGGTGCGCCGGGCCTGCTGTCGGCCAGCGCGAAGAACGGCTCGTGTAGCGTCGCGCCGACCGAATCCGGCAGCCCGCCAGCATCATTCGAGCCAGTACCCGAAGTGGTGGCGTTCACCGCGTCGCGGACGGCGCGCTGCTCGGTGGGCAGCAGCCTCGGCACCGGGCGGTCCCAGGCGGTGGCGTCGGTGACGAGCAGGTCGAGCAGATTCGTGTAGGCGGTGAACATGGCGTCCAGGACGCCGGGGGCGAAGGCGTCGCGGCGGGCGTCCCAGTTGACGAGCAGGCCGCCGTCGAACTCGGTGACCTGCGCGTCCAGGGTGACCTGCGGTCCCTGCGAGATGATCCAGACCGGATCGCCGAAGCACGCGCGCACCTGCGGCGCGAACAGTTCACCCAAGCCGAGGGCGCTGGTGTAGACGACTGGCGCGAGCTGGGCGTCCCCGTGGTGGCGGCTCAGATCGCGGAGCACGTCCACGCCGGGATAGTCGGCGTGCGCGGCGTCGGCGCGGAACCGCCGTTGCAGGGCCGACGCGCGCTCGGCGAAGGTACCCGGCACCGCCGTGTCCACCGCCACCAACACCGACGAGGTGAAGTCGCCCACCAACCCGGCGACATCCGGGTGCAGGGGCTCACGATCGAACAGCGGCACATTCAGCAGAAAGGACGGCTGCGCACTCCACGCGCCGACGACCTCGGCGAACACCGCGGCAATGGCCACGGCCGGGGTGATCCCCCGCTGTCGAGCCCCCAACTCGAGCCGCCCGCGCGCATCGGGCGACAACCGATGATGCTTGCGAACCACCCGAGTCTCGTCCCGCCCCGAGACCGAAGCGACCGACGCTGGAGCACTCGGCGCTGAGGCGGGCGGTGCGGAAACGATCGGGGGCGGAAGACTGGGCGCGCCGGGAAGTTCGGGTAGCCGCCCGCGCCAGTATTCCTGCGCCGCGCGGTATTCCGGCCGATTGCGCACTAGCTCGCGATGCTCGGCGAGGTAGCGGCGATAGCTGTAGCGCAGTTCGGGCAGCGGCGCTCGCGGGTCGCGGTACAGGGCGGCCAGGTCGGAGAACAAGATGCGCAGGCTCTGGGCGTCGGCGGCGAGCATATCCAGGTTGACGTGTACGCGCGTGCCGTCGGGAGTCAGCGAGAGCTGGATGTCGAACACCTCGCCGCGCGCGACGTCCAGCTGCCGATGCGAGAGCTCCGCTCGCAGTCGTTCGAGCCCGGCCGGATCGGACCGGAAGTCGTTCACTCGCAAGCCGTTCCACGGACTGCGCGCAAGCACGCGCTGGCGTCCGTCGGCGTCGAAGCTGGCGCGCAGCATGTCATGGCGCGCCAGCAGCGCCGTCACCGCGGCCTCCAATCGGCCCGGATCCACGTCCCGACCGTCGAATTCGTTGTAGAAGTGGGCCGCGACTCCGCCGAGGCGCTGGCCGGGCTGCCGACCGACCCAGTAGGCGTGCTGCATGGTCGCCAAGTCGAACGGTTCGTCGACGGCCGACTCGTGGTTCGACGCGGGCAGTACACCCGCGCCGGAATCCGGCCGGAACGCGCGCCCCGATTCCGGTGCGTCGGCGGCCTCGGCAGCCGCATCGCGCTGGCCCGCCGCACGCTCGGCGACCATCTCCACCCAGGCCGAGAGCCGCGGCCGCTCGAGCAGGTCGACGAAGCGCACCCCCGATCCGGCGCGCCGCCACCGCCCGGCCAGCGCCATGGCGCTGATCGAGTCGAGGCCACGCTGCAGCAGATCCTCCTCGGGATCGAGTGTTGTCGGTGGTACATCGAGAACCGTTGCGACGGCAACGATTACATCGGAGGCCGATAACGACATCGGCGGCCCTCCTCACTGGAAAGTGGTGCGCGCACAGGCTAGCCTAAACGGCAATGATTTTCATTAACAGTAGTATCAGAGTTCGACGGACCGAACCACTGCGCTCGGCCGACCGTCGAATCGGCGCGATGAACCAGGAGGCCCAGCGGGTGGGAGACCGACGATGCGTGAACTGATACAGCCCGGCCGGACCCGGCTGCTGGCGGCGATCGGCTGCCAGCTACTCGCCGCGGTCGCGGGCGTGGTGCCCTTCGTGGCGGTCGCGGAACTGGGGCGCAGGCTGCTGGCCGCGGAATCGCCCTGGCCACCGGTGATCGCGGCCGCGATCGCCCTGGCCGCGCGGCTCGGCCTGTCCCTGCTCGCCGCATCGCTCACGCACTACGCGGACAATGACATTCAGCTCTCGATCCGGCGCTCGATCGCCCGGCACCTGGGCCGGGTGCCGCTCGGCTGGTTCGACGACCGCGGCGCGGGTGACGTGCGCAAGGCCGTCGGCGACGACGTGACCGCCCTGCACCACCTGGTCGCGCACACCGCCCTGGAGATCGTCAATGCCCTGGTGGTTCCGCTGGTCTGCCTGGTCTACCTGTTCTGGGTCGACTGGCGCATGGCTGTGATCACACTCATCCCGCTCGTCATCGGCATCGAGTTGTACCGGCGCACCATGGCGGGATTCGGGGCGGGCATGCGCGCCTACAACGACGCCATGGCGGCCATCAGCACGAGCGCGGTCGAATTCGTCCAGGGGATCGCGGTGGTGAAGGCATTCGGCCAGACCGGGCGCGCGCATCGGCGCTACCGGCAGGCCACCGACGAGTTCTGTGACTTCTTCATCGCCTGGATGCGCCGGGTCAGCTCGGTATCGGCGGCGGCCAATCTGGCCCTGTCACCGGTGAGCATGCTCGCGGTCATCCTCGTCGGCGGTACGGTCCTGGTGACGACCGGACACCTGGACGCGGTGGATCTGCTGCCGTTCGCACTGCTCGGGCTGGCGTTGTCGGCTCCGCTGCAAACCCTCAGCCAGAGTGGACAAGCCGTGCAGACGGGCATGCGGGCCGCCACCGATATCCGGGCGCTGCTGGCGACGCCCACGCTGCCCTACGGCACCGCCGCCCCGTCCGCGCACCGCAACGGCACCGGCGGCGTTCTCCGGTTCGAGAACGTCGGCTTCAGCTACGACGGCGAGACCGCGGCCCTGTCGGATATCGACCTCGAACTGCGGCCCGGCACCGTCACCGCCGTCGTGGGGGCCTCGGGGTCGGGCAAGAGCACACTGGCCGGGCTGATTCCGCGATTCCACGATCCGGATACGGGGCGAATAACGCTCGACGGCACGGATATCCGTGAGCTCTCCGAGGAAACGCTCTACCGCAGCGTGGGTTTCGTCTTCCAGGAGGTGCGATTGCTGCGCATGAGCGTGCGCGACAACATCGCCCTGCCGCGGCCGACGGCCACGCTCGCCGAAGTCGCCGACGCGGCGCGAGCGGCGGCCATCGACGAACGCATCCGCGCCCTGCCCGACGGTTACGACACCCGGGACGCGGCGTTCTCCGGCGGTGAGGCGCAGCGTGTTTCCATCGCCCGCGCACTACTGGCCGATGCCCCGATCCTGGTGCTCGACGAGGCCACGGCGGCGGTCGACCCCGAATCGGAGACCGCCATCCAGCAGGGCCTGTCCCGGCTCGCCGCCGGGCGCACCGTCCTGGTAGTGGCCCACCGGCTGGGCACCATCACCGAGGCCGACCAGATCGTCGTGCTCGACCGCGGCCGGGTCGCCGAGCGCGGCACCCATGCCGAACTGCTGCAACGAGATGGCCGGTACGCGGCCATGTGGGCGACGTGGAAGGGAGCCGACGCATGATCGGCCTACTGGTGAAGACCATGTCCGAGCGGGGCACCGACAGCACACCGGCGGTGAGCCTGACGCTGCTGCGCCGCACCCTGATCACCACCGTGCTCACCGCGGTCGCCCAGGGCATCGCGTTCGCCCTGCTGGTGCCGGTGCTGCGCGCACTGCTCGGCCCGGAGCCCGGCGACGCCCGACCCTGGTTGGTGGCCTTCGCGATCACGGCCGTCGGGTACGGCGTGCTGTTCCTGTACGGCGCGCGATCCGGTTACGAACTGGGCGGAGCGGTGCTGCGGACGCTGCACCACCGACTCGGCGACCACCTCGCCACGCTGCCGCTGGGTTGGTTCGGGGCGCAGCGTGTCGGTGAACTCGGCACCCTGGCCAGCGAGGGCGTACTCCAGGTGGCCAACGCCACCGCCAATCTGGTCCGGCCACTCGTGGCCGCGGTCGTCACCCCCGCCACGGTGGTCCTGCTCATGTTCGTCTTCGACTGGCGGATCGCGCTCGCCGTCCTCGCCAT
>NZ_JASCXP010000394.1:0-7009 GCF_030010695.1 Nocardia sp. CC201C | reverse complement strand
GGGGGGGGGGGGGGGGGGGGGTGGGGGGGGGGGGGGGGGGGTCGCGCCCGGGCGCGGGTTCGGGCCGGTGGGTCGGGGTGGTTTCCGGCCGGTCGGAATCGGTTTCCACAGGTGAGATGCCGTCCGCTAGCGCGGTGCCCTCGTTGTACATGCTGGTGTTCCCCCGTCGCCTGGTCGTCGAAATCGGGTGATCCGCTGTGCAGCCGCAAGTTATCATTTCCGGCAGTTGCTCGGGGGATGATGGTGTCGGGTGTGGCGGATTCTATCCGCCGCTCCCGCCAACCGACCAGTGCGGATTCGATGGGTATCCGTGCCGAGCCAGGCAGGTGCGGGCATGACTTCTGATTCCGATCACCGTTCCGGCCAGCGTACGGCCGGAACGGAATTCACGGCGGTCGCCGCCTTCGCCGCGGCCTGGGACGAGGCCGCCGAGCCACCGCGGATCGCCGACTTCCTCCCGGACGCCACCACCCTGCGCCGCGGGGCCCTGATCGAACTGATCCGGGTAGACATGCGGCACCGCTGGCTGCGCCGCCCGGGCCCCGACCCGCGTCGTCACCTGCGCAAACGACTCACCGAGTACTGTTCCGACTTCCCCGAACTCACCCCCCGCGACCTGCCCGCGGGCCTGGTCTACGAGGAGTTCGTCATCCGCCGCCACAGCGGTGAGCGCATCGACCCCCGGGACTGCCTGCGCGAATACCCCCACCAGGCGACCGAGCTGCGCAAGCTGCTCAATGCCGACGACGAGGATCAGAGCACCCGCCGCTCGGCCTTCGAGGACTCCCGCCGCACCGCGGCCGATCCGGAAGCCACCGCTGCCGATACGGAGACCACTGCTGGTACGGAGACGGCCGCTGGTACGGAGACGGCCGCTGGGGATTCGGAGCCGACCGCCGCCGATCCGGATATGACCGCCGCCGATCCGGCTGCCGCGCCTGCCCCGGCGGGATCGGCGGCGCGCCCGGCCCCGGATCGCGCCCGCCTCGAGGAGGCGACGGCACCCGCCGCGACACATGTGGACGACACACGGTCGGGGGGAGGGTGGGATGACTCGGTCGAGACCGTCTCGGCGCGGCCGACATCCGAAGGCACCGGTCGGGATCGGCCGGAAAGTGGGCTGGACGAATCCACACGCGGCGGCGTGGATCTCGGCGAGAGCACCCGGCGACCGGAGGAGCCGACCCGGCCGCCCGATGCGACCGGTCTATTCGGTTTCGACGACGAAACCCGCACCACCGCACCCGGCACCAGCACCCGGTTCGATCCCGCCGCGGCCCCCGATACCGGCGAGTTGCTCGACCGCATCGAGATCGGCCAGCGCATCGACGAGTTCGACCTGCTGACCGGGCTCGGCTCGGGCGCGTTCGCGCGGGTGTTCCTGGCCCGGCAGCGCTCCCTGCAACGACTGGTGGCGGTGAAGATCTCCGCCGATCACGGCACCGAACCGCAAACCCTGGCCCAGCTGGATCACGACTACATCGTGCGGGTCTTCGACCAGCGCCTGATGTCGGGGCTGATGACCGAGTCGGGCCGTCGGCTGCGGCTGCTGTACATGCAGTTCCTCCCCGGCGGCACCCTGCTCGGCGTGCTGCGCTGGGTGCGCGCCACCCCGCCCGCGGAACGCTCCGGCCAACTGCTGCTCGACGCCGTCGACGCCGCCATGGAGGAGAAGGGCGAGATCCGCCCCACCGATTCCAGCGTGCGCGCCGAGATCGCCGAGCTGAGCTGGCCGGAAACGGTGGCGTGGCTGGGCCGCAGACTCGCCGAGGCGCTCGATTACGCCGACGGCCACGGTGTCCTGCACCGGGACGTCAAGCCCGCCAATGTGCTGCTCACCGCCGAGGCGGTGCCGAAGCTGGCCGATTTCAATATCAGCTTCAGCCGCAATCTGGACGGCGCGAGCCCGGTCTCCTACTTCGGCGGCTCCCTGTCCTACATGTCCCCCGAACAGCTCGAGGCGTGCCACCCCGGCCGCGCCCGCAGCGCCGCCGACCTGGACACCCGCGCCGACATCTTCTCCCTGGGAGTGGTGCTGTGGGAGCTGCTCACCGGTGCGAAGCCGTTCGACGACACCACGGCCGGGCCCGACCACCACGGCGACCGCACCACCCTGGAGGCCATGCTGGACCGCAGACGCGGCGGAGTGGAGGCCGCCGCCCTGGATCAGGTGCCGCCCGACTGCCCGGCCGCGCTGCGCCGCGTCCTGCTCACCTGCCTGGCCCCGGACCGCGACCAGCGCTGGAGCAGCGGCAGCGTGCTGGCAAAACAGCTGGACATGTGCCTGGACGAGCGGGCCCGCGACCTGGTGGACCCACCGCCGCACAGTTGGCGGCTGCGGCTGCGCTCCTGGCGCATCCTGGTGATCACGCTGGCCATCGGCATCCCGAATGTGCTTGCCTCCCTGTACAACATCGGCCACAACGACATGCTGATCGTGAGCCGCCTGACCGACGCCGCCCAACGCACCTTCACCCTGGTCACCGCCACCGTGAACGGGCTGTTCTACCCGATCGGCATCGTGGTGATCTGCTATCTGGGCCGCCATGTGATCACCGTGCCGCACGGGCTCAAACGCGGCCGGGCCTTCGACGCCGAGACGCTGCGGGCGGCCCGCAAGGATGTGCTACTGCTGGGCGAGCGCGCCTCCTTCGTGGTGTTCACGCTGTGGGTGCTGGCGGGCATCACCTTCCCGATCTCGCTGCGCCTGGCCACCGGTGAGATTCCCGCGCGCGGCATGGTGCACTTCCTGGTATCGCTGGTGGTGTGCGGGGCGATCGCGGTCGCGTACCCGTTCTTCCTGGTCACCTTCTACCTGGTGCGCTGCATCTATCCGATGTTCCTGCGCCACGGCGACATCAGCGCCGACGACGCGGTGTGGCTGCACCGGCTGGGCAGCCGCTGCACCGGGTATCTGGCGGTGGCCGCCTCGGTGCCGCTGCTGGCGGTGGCGGGCGTGACCTTCCTGCGGCCCTCCGACATTCCGGAGATCATTGTCGCCGTGCGGGTGCTGTGTGTCGGCGGGATCGTCGCGTTCGTCGGGGTGTACTGGCTTTTCCGGGCGCTGGAGGCGGATCTGCGCGCGCTGGAGCGGGTGGTCGACCCGGACCGGAGCATGTACGCCGACCAGTCACCCGCTCGGGGCGCGGCGGCACCGTGACCGTGGACGATTTCCATGCGGAGGCGGTTGCCCGGTTCGCCACCGACTGGGAGGCCGTGTTGCGCGGTGGCGGCGTCGAACCCCCACCGCTGCACCGCTACGTACCCGACGGCACCGAGGTGCGCCTGGCGGTGCTGGCGGATCTGGTGCGCATCGATATGCGGCAGCGCTGGCGGCGCACCGGGACGGGTAAGCGAATCGCCGAGTACGGCACCGAATTTCCCGAGGTGGCCGACAGCCCGCACTTCGTGGAGCTGGTGTGCGAGGAGTACCTGGTGCGCCGCCGCTACCGGCAGGTGGACCTGGAGACCTTCAGCGCCGAATATCCGGAGCTGGCCGGGGAGATCCGGGCGCGGTTCGCCGATCGGAGCGCCTACGCCCCGCCGAGCCTCCCGGCGCACATCGACATCGGGCATCGGCTGGACGATTTCGACCTGCTCACCGATCTCGGCGGCGACGAGCGCAGCCGGGTGTTCCTGGCCCGCCAGCTGTCCATGCAGCGCCTGGTCGCCGTCCGGGTGGACACCGGAGCCGACGCGGATGCCGCGACCGTCGCCCGCCTGGACCACCAGTACATCGTCCGGGTCTTCGACGAGCGTCACCTCGAGGACGGCGGAAAGCCGTTGCGGCTGTTGTACATGCAGTACCTGCCGGGCGGCACCGTGGCGGATCTGCTAGCGCGGCTGCGCCGGAACGGGCAGCGACCCGCGAGCGGGACCGCACTGCTGGGCTCGGTGGACGCCGTCATGGAGGCCAGGGGCGAGATCCGGCCCGCCGATTCCAGCGTGCGCACCGCACTGGCCGCCCTCAGCTGGCCGGAAACCGTTGCGTGGGTGGGGCGTCGGCTCGCCGTGGCGCTCGACTACGCCGATCGGCACGGGGTGCCGCACCACGACATCCGGCCCGGCACCGTGCTGTTCACCGCCGAGGGCGTGCCGAAACTGGCCGATTTCGGCCTGGCGTCGCGGTATGTCGATGCCGACGACACCGGGCAGGCGGCTCGGCTGCGATACCACGCACCGGAACACCTCACCGCGCTGCTGGATCCGGCGGTTCCGATGCCCGACACCCGCGCGGACATCTATTCGCTCGGGCTGCTGCTCTGGGAAATGCTCACCGGCACACTGCCGTTCGCCGACCCTGATCTCGATGAGCGGTCGCCGTCGCCCGAGTCGCTGTCCGGGGAGCTTCCGCCACCGGCGCGGTCGTCGCTTCGGCCACTGCCGGAAGGCCGGCGCGACGGTCCACCGGGTCCCATTCGCGAGGCGGAGCCCGTCGGCGACACACACACTCCCACGCCCTCCGGCTCCCCCCGGGCGTGCCTGCTCGCCGCCATGCTGCGCGGGCGGCGGGCGGGCGTGCCTCCCGCCGCACTGGACACGCTGCCCGCCGACACTCCCGCCACCCTGCGCCGGGTGCTGCTGGAGTGCCTGCACCCCGATCCGGACCGGCGCTGGCGCAGCGGCGCGGAACTCGCGGGGCAACTCGATCTGACCCTGGACGCCCGCGCCCGCGATCTGGTCGATCCGCCGCCCACCAGCCTCCGGCACCGGGCACGCGGCTGGGCGCTGCCCATCGCCGCGCTCTGCGTGGGCGTTCCGAACGCATTCGCCAGCGTGTACAACATTCGGCTCAACCAGCGGCTCATCGTGGACCGGCTCGCCGAGGCCGACCAGCAGCGGTTCGAGACGGTGGCGCTGGTGAACAACTCCATCGCCTTCCCGCTGGCCGCCCTGCTGCTGATCTGGCTGTGCCGCCGCCCGCTCACCGTCCCGTTCCGGCTGGCGCGCGGACACGAGTACAGCGCCGCCGAACTCGCCCGCGCCCGCGCGGATACGCTCACCGTCGGCGACCGCGCGGTGCTGGTGCCCTTCGCCATGTGGCTGCTCGCCGGAATCATCTGGCCGCTGGCCCTGGCCGGATCGGGGGTACCGCTGGCCCCCGGCCAGTTCGCGCACTTCTTCGCCGCGCAGGTGGTGTGCGCGACCATCGCACTGGCGTATCCGTTCTTCCTGATCACGCTGTTCGCGGTGCGGTCGCTGTATCCGCGGCTGCTGGTGCGCGGCGGCATCGGCCCCACCGACGGGGCACAGCTGTGGGCGCTGGCGCGGCGCAGCAACATCTATCTGGCGGCGGCCGCCTCGGTGCCGCTGTTGGGGGCCGCCAGCGCCACCTTCGTATCCGCCACCGACCTGGAATTGGTGATCGTCCCGGTCCGCTGGCTCAGCGTCGGTGGCATTCTGGCCTTCGTGATCACCTACTGGCTGTTCCGGCTCCTGGAAGCGGATCTGCGCGCCCTGGTGCGCGCCATCCCGCGAGGCGTGCGGTGAAGCCGCCGTTCGGGCGGCTCGTGAACCTGTCGCACGTGCACGATCCGGCGCGGACACCGCTGTACCCGGGCGATCCGGCCTTCACCGTCGAAACCGTGGCCACCGTGGCCGCGGACGGGTATCTGCTGCGCTACGTCCACCAGGCCGAGCACACCGGAACCCATTGGGGCGCACCCGTGCACTTCGATCCGCGGGGGCTCGCCGCCGACGAACTCGATACGGCGGATCTGCTGCTGCCCGCCGTGAAGATCGACGTGCGGGAGCAGTGCGCCGCCGACCGGGACTACGCCCTCGGCATCGACGATCTCCGGGCGTGGGAGCAGCGGTACGGCCGCATTCCCGACCAGGCCGCCGTGATCGCCTGGACCGGTTGGGACGCCACATGGGGCAGTCCGGACTTCCTGGGCGAGGGCGAAGCGCATGGCCGCCAACCCGGATTCGCAATCGATACCGTCGCATGGCTACTGGAGACCGGCCGCCTCGGGCGGCGCGGCGCGCTCGGCATCGACACCTTCGGCCCCGATCGCGGCATCGACGACACCTACGCGGTATCGAAACTGCTCTACCGCGAACACCGCATCAGTCTCGAATGCCTCGCCAATCTGTCCGAACTGCCGACCACCGGCGCGTGGGTGCTGGCGGGCGGACCGATTTATCGCGGCGGGTCGGGCGCGCCCGCAACGATTTTCGGCATCCTGCCGCAGTAGGGTGCTGGGATGGCCCGCACCGGCGTCGAAACGTCCCTGGCGGAGCTCGCGGTGCGGGTGGCCGCCAGGGTCGACCGCCGCGCCGATCGGCGGTTCGTCCTCGGTATCGCCGGACCGCCGGGAGCCGGCAAATCGACCCTGGCTCGCGGCGTCCGCGACGAGTTGAACGGCTACGCCGCCAGCCGCATCGCCGAGGTCGCGCCCATGGACGGCTTTCACTTCAGCAATGCCCGGCTGCGCGCCGACGGCGCATTGGCGCGCAAGGGCGAACCCGACACCTTCGATGTCGAGGGCTATGTGAACCTGCTGCGCACCGTGCGGGAGACATCGCCGGGACGGGCGATAGCGTGGCCCACCTATTCCCGGGAACTGCACGAACCGGTACCCGGCGGGGTGGTGTTCGACGAACAGCGAATAGTCGTCACCGAGGGCAACTACCTGCTGCTCGATACCGGCGCCTGGGCGGCCGTCCGGCCGCTGCTCGACCAGAGCTGGTATCTGGACGTGCCGCGCCCGATCATCGAAAAGCGGTTGGTGCGCCGCCATATTCGCGGCGGTCGCAGCGCGGCGGACGCGAAGCTCAAAGTGCAGCACAGCGATCTGGCCAATGCGCGGCTGGTGGAGCGCACCCGCTCGACCGCCGATCTGGTGTTGCGCAAATCCGGGCGCGGCTATCGCGTGGACTGAGCGGGCAGGTGGCGCAGCCACTCCCGAGTGCCCGGATACCCACAGGAGAGCGTCGCGATATCGGCGGCGCGACGCAGCGCGGTGACGAAATCCGGTTCCACGGCATGGAAATGGCAGAACGCGCC
>NZ_JASCXP010000393.1:0-7010 GCF_030010695.1 Nocardia sp. CC201C | reverse complement strand
TTTTTCGCCTGTAATGTGGGCCCCAGCGCGATGCGCATGGCCCCGGCCGCGGCGGCGGCTACTTCTCGATGTTCTCGAAGTCGAACAGTCCGTTCCAGGCGAGTTCGGCATGGGTGACCTTGTCCGAGACACCGGCCGCGGCGACGTAGTCGAGCACCGGGATGTCGGCCATGTCCTGGATCAGCAGGGTCTGGGCCTGGGCGACGAGCCGGTGCGATTCCTCCTGGGTGGGCGCGGCCAGGGCGGCGTCGAGCAGACGGTCGAACTCCGGATTGTTGTAGTTGACGTTGTTGGTCTCGGAGAAGCTGTAGTACTGCGAGGTGAGGAACTGCAGCATGGTCGGGTAGTCGCCCTGCCAGCCGTACCGGAACGCCTTGCCGATGGTTTCGGCGTTCACCTCGTCGCGAATGTTCTTGAAGGTCGGGTACGGCACCGCGATGGCGTCGATGCCGAGCGTGTTCTTGACGCTGTTGGCCACGGCCTCGATCCACGCCTGGTGGCCGCCGTCGGAGTTGTAGGCGATCTCGTACCGGCCCGACCACGGGGACATGGCATCGGCCTGCGCCCACAGTTTCTTGGCTTCGTCGGGGTTGAACTTCAGCACCTCCGAACCCGGCAGGTCACCGTCGAAGCCGGGCAGGGTGGCGGCGGTGAAGTCGCGGGCCGGGAGCCGGGTGCCGTGGAAGATCTTGTCGCAGATGGATTCCCGGTCGATGGCCATGGAGATGGCGCGACGGCGCAGCAGCCCCTCCTCGCCGCCGAAGTGCGGAACATTGGACTGCACCCCGATGTGCTGGTTCTGCGCGGTCGGCTTGGTGATCGCGCGGTCGCCGAGGTCGTTCTGGTAGACGGTGAGGGCGCTTTCCGGGATGGTGTCGAGGGCGTCGAGGTTGCCCGCTTGCAGGTCGGCGTAGGCGGTATCGAAGGACTGGTACATGACGAACCGCAGGCCCTTGTTCTTGGCCGGGCGGCCGCCCGGATAGTCCGGATTGGGCACCAGGTCGATCTTGCTGTTGTGCTCCCAGGCGCCGGGTCCGGCGAACATGTAGGGGCCGTTGCCGATCGGGTTCTGGCCGAAGGCCGCCATATCGGCGTAGGCGGACTCGGGCAGCGGATAGAACGGCGCGTAACCGAGCGAGTCCTCGAAGTCGATCGAGGGGGCCTTCAGTTCGATGGTGAAGGTGCGGTCGTCGATCACCTTCAGGCCCGACATGGTGCGCTGCGTCGGGTTCTCCTTGGCGACCTCGTCGAATCCGGCGATGGGGGTGAACACGTAGTTCTGTAGCTGGGCGTTGGTGGACAGCGCGCCGTAGTTCCAGGCGTCCACGAAGGACCTGGAGGTCACCGGGCTGCCGTCGGTGAACTTCCAGTCCGGTTTCAGGGTGACGGTGTAGTTCTTGCGATCGGTGGTCTCGATGGATTCCGCGACCTCGTTGTGCGCCACCCCGTCGGCGTCGTAGTACTTCAGGCCCGCCCACAGCCGGTCGACCACCCGGCCGCCCATATTCTCATTGGTGTTGGTGGGCACCAACGGATTCTGCGGTTCGGCACCGTTGACGGTGACGATATCGGCGCTGCCGCCGCTGTCGGATGAGCAGGCCGTCAGGGTCAGGCTCGTGGCCAGCAGTGCGGCCGCCGCCGCGGCAATCATCTTCGCTCTCAAGGCATTCTCCCGATCGCAGGAAGACGGCACGGCGCGCACCGGGGTCCACCGGAGCACACCGCGGGGTCGTCTCAGGTGAAACGGACAGTAGCCACCCTGTCAGCCGTTGTCAGCGATTCGATGAGGGATTGTTCACCTTGTTAGCAATGTGGCAACATGCCCGACTCTTTGCCGCGTATCCGCGTGACACATTGCACATCTGGGCACCCTTCGGGACAGACAAATACGACGCAGGTCACAGTCGGATACTGTCGAACGTGGCCGCGGTCACCCCCGCGGACCGCCGCGGGCAGATGTCGAGAGAAGAAGAGAGATGACCGAACCCACCGCTGATCACCTGGACGCGTACCCGCCGAGCGCGGCCTTCGCCGCCGCGGCCAATGCCGACGCCTCTCTCTACGATCGGGCCCACGCCGACCGCGAGGCGTTCTGGGCCGAACAGGCCCAACGGCTGCACTGGCATCAGCCCTGGACCCGGGTATTGGACTGGAGCGATGCGCCGTTCGCGAAGTGGTTCGCCGACGGCACGCTGAACGTCGCCTACAACTGCGTGGACCGGCACGTGCACTCCGGACACGGCGATCAGATCGCCATCCATTGGGAGGGCGAGCCCGGGGACTCCCGCGACATCACCTATGGCGAGCTGCTGGCCGAGGTGTCCAGGGCCGCGAACACACTGGCCGGGCTCGGGCTGCGAGCCGGAGATCGGGTGGCCATCTACATGCCGATGGTGCCCGAGGCCATCGTGTCCATGCTGGCCTGCGCCCGACTCGGACTGACCCACTCCGTGGTCTTCGCCGGCTTCTCCCCCACCGCCCTACGTTCCCGCGTCGACGACGCCCAAGCCAAACTGGTCATCACCACCGACGGCCAGTGGCGACGCGGCACCGCCGCCCCGCTCAAGGCCGCCGTGGACGAAGCCCTCGCCGCCGACGGCGGCGCGACCAGCGTCGACCACGTCCTCGTCGTCCGCCGCACCGGCATCGACGTCCCCTGGACCGACGGCCGCGACCTCTGGTGGCACGACACCGTCACCGACGCCTCACCCGAGCACGAGGCGCAGCCCTTCGACGCCGAACACCCGCTGTTCATCCTCTACACCTCCGGCACCACCGGAAAACCCAAAGGCATCCTGCACACCAGCGGCGGCTACCTCACCCAAACCTCCTACACCCACCACTACGTCTTCGACCACAAGCCCGGCCAGGACGTGTACTGGTGCACCGCCGACATCGGCTGGGTGACCGGACACTCCTACATCGTGTACGGACCGCTGTCCAACCGCGCCACCCAGGTCGTCTACGAGGGCACCCCGAACTTCCCCGACGAGCACCGGCACTGGCAGATCGTGGAGAAGTACGGCGTCTCCATCTACTACACCGCCCCCACCCTGGTGCGGACCTTCATGAAATGGGGCCGCGAAATCCCCGACGCCCACAACCTGAGCTCCCTGCGCCTGCTCGGCTCGGTCGGCGAACCCATCAACCCCGAAGCCTGGCGCTGGTACCGCGAGGTCATCGGCGGCGACACCACCCCCATCGTGGACACCTGGTGGCAAACCGAAACCGGCGCCATCATGATCTCCCCGCTGCCCGGCGTCACCACCACCAAACCCGGCGCCGCCATGCGCCCCCTGCCCGGCATCTCCGCCACCGTCGTCGACGAGGACGGAAACGCGGTCGCACTCGGGGAATCCGAGGCCAACGGTTACCTCGTGTTGGATGAGCCGTGGCCGTCGATGTTGCGCGGCATCTGGGGCGACGACGAGCGGTACCGCGACACCTATTGGGCGCGTTTCGGCAGTCGCGGCTGGTACTTCGCCGGGGACGGCGCGAAACTCGACACCGACGGCGACCTGTGGGTCCTCGGCCGCGTCGACGACGTCATGAACGTCTCCGGCCACCGCATCTCCACCGCCGAGGTCGAATCCGCCCTCGTCGGCCACCCCGCCGTCGCCGAGGCCGCCGTCGTCGGCGCCTCCGACGCCACCACCGGTCAGGGCATCGTGGCCTTCGTCATCCTCACCGCCGAAGCCACCAACACCGGCGCCGACCTGGTCACCGAACTCAAAGCGACCGTGTCCCTGGAGATCTCGCCCATCGCCAAACCCCGTGACATCCACATCGTGCCCGAGCTGCCCAAGACGCGGTCCGGCAAGATCATGCGCCGGCTGCTGCGCGATGTCGCCGAGGGCCGCGAACTCGGCGACACCTCCACCCTGGTGGACCCCACCGTGTTCGAGGCGATCGCACGCCGGTGATCGCCGGATCGGTCGGCCCGGTTGCGATGAGGGGACCGGGCCGACCGATCACACATCCGAACGAACGTGTCACCGAGGCACGTTAGTGTGCGTGCCGTGACCACCGGTTCCACCCAGCATCTACAACGCCCGGCCGCGGAACTCCGCTGGGCCGACGACCTGACTCGGCTGCGCGAGCAGGACACCGCGCCGCGGCCACCGGGCTGGCAGTTGAGCGTCGACGCCGCCAAGCGGTTCATCGTGGGCGACCCGACGCTCGGCATCGGCCGCAAGTTCGTCGGCGACGCCTCCCTGGTGGACCGGGCGCTGGTCTCCCTCGCCACCACCCGCGGACTGTTGCTCACCGGCGAGCCGGGAACCGCCAAATCGCTACTCTCGGAACTACTTTCGGCCGCCATTTCGGGCGATTCCACACTCACCGTCCAGGGCGGTGCGGCCACCACCGAGGACCAGATTCGCTACGGATGGAACTACGCGCTGCTCGTCTCCGAGGGGCCGTCCGAGCGGTCCCTGGTGCCCGCGCCCATGCTGCGCGGCATGCGGGAGGGCAAGATCGTGCGCTTCGAGGAGATCACCCGCTGCCCCCTGGAAGTGCAGGACTCGATCCTGTCGCTGCTGTCCGATCGGGTGCTGGCGGTGCCGGAGCTCGGCGAGATGGTGTACGCGGTCGCGGGATTCAATGTGATCGCCACCGCCAACACCCGCGACCGCGGCGTCAATGAGATGAGCGCCGCGCTGAAACGGCGGTTCAACTTCGAAACCGTCTTCCCCATCACCGATTTCGACGCCGAACTGGCGCTGGTGGAGGCGGAGGCGCAGGCGCTGCTGCACCGTTCCGGCGTACCGCAGGCCCCACCGCGCGACGTACTCGCGGTGCTGGTCACCACCTTCCGGGAACTGCGCCGCGGCGCGACCGACGCCGGTGACGCCCTGGACCGCATGTCCGCGGTCATGAGTACCGCCGAGGCGGTGTCGGTGGCCCATGCCGTCGGCCTGCGCGGCTGGTTCCTGCGCGGCGAGGCCGGAGACGCCGCCGATATCGTGCACTGCCTGGCCGGAACCGCGGCCAAGGACGACCCGGACGACCTGGCCCGGCTGCGCCGCTATCTGGAGCAGCAGGCCCCACGCAAGTCGGGAAAGGCGTGGAAGTCCCTGCACGACGCGCGATTCCAGCTACCGGGCTGAGCCGGATGACGGGGGATGCGGCGCGGGTCACCTTCATCGGTGTGCGCCACCACAGTCCGGCCTGCGCGCGGCTGGTGCGCGACACCGTGCGCGCCCTGCGCCCGGCGTATGTGCTCATCGAGGGGCCGGTCGATATGAACGACCGACTCGACGAACTGCTGCTCGGGCACCAACTGCCCATCGCGGTGTTCTCCAGCTACCGGGACCGGACCACCCGGCACATGTCCTGGGCTCCGCTGTGCGACTACTCCCCCGAGTGGGTGGCGCTCACCGAGGGCCGGGCCGCCGGGTCCGTGGTGCGGTTCATCGATCTGCCCGCCTGGCACAGCGCCTTCGCCGACACCGAGAACCGGTACGCCGACGCCGAACGCCGCTACGACCACGCGGTGACGCGGCTGTGCCGGGAGTTCGCGGTGGACAATATCGACACGCTGTGGGATCACCTCGTCGAAATCGGGGACGACGCCACCCTCGCCGAACGGTTGGCCGCGTACTTCGATCTGGTGCGGGGCGACGACGAGGCGGGCGCGGGCGACGTGCAGCGCGAGGAGTACATGGCCCGCTGGATCCACGCCGCCGTGGACGCGGCGAACCGCGCGGCCGGAACGCGACCCGCACCCATCGTGGTGGTCACCGGCGGCTTCCACCGGCCCGCACTCGCGCGCCGCCTGGACGAGCACCTGCTTTCCGCGCGCACCGCTCCATCCAACTCCCCCTGGCCGCACGTACCACCCTTTCCCGGGGACGGTGTCGGCGGCAGTTACCTGGTGCCCTACAGCTTTCGCCGACTGGACGCCTTCGACGGCTACCAGTCCGGCATGCCGTCGCCGGAGTACTACCAGCGGCTCTGGGAAGACGGGCCGGAACAGGCCGCAGAGGACATCACCCGCGCCGTGGTGCGGCGGCTGCGGGAGCGGGACCAGCCGGTATCGACCGCCGCTCTGATCGGCGCGCGCACCCTCACCGGCGGTCTGAGTCGCCTGCGCGGACACCGATCGCCGTCGCGCACGGATGTTCTCGACGGCCTCGCCGGGGCGCTGGTCACCGAGGCGCTCGACCGCCCGCTGCCGTGGACCGGTCGCGGACGGCTGCGTCCGGGCACCGATCCGGTGGTGGTCGAAATGGTGGCCGCGCTGTCGGGTTCCCGGACCGGGCGGCTGCACCGGGACACCCCGCATCCGCCACTCGTGCACGACGCCGACAGCGAACTCGCCCGCCACGGCATACCCGAGCGGGGAGAGTACGAACTCGATCTCGCCACCGACTCCGGCCTCGCGGCCAGCCGAGTGCTGCACCGGCTGCGCGTACTCGACATTCCCGGGTACCGGCGTACGAGCGGGCCGCTGGTCGGGCGGCCACCGGACCCGCGCGAGGTATGGCGCGTCACCGCATCACCGCTGCGGCTGCCGATGCTCATCGAAGCCGGTTCGCTCGGCGCGACCTGCGCCGAGGCCGCCGCCACCCGGCTGGGTGAACGGTTCGACGCGGCCGGGTCCGATACCGGCGGCCTCGCCGAGGTGCTGTTCGACGCCACCCTGTGCGGGCTCGCGGAACTCGGCGACACGGTGGTGGACCGAATCCGCGGCCTCATCGAATCCGCCGGTGACACCGCCGGTCTCGGACAGCTGCTGGCGGTCACGCTGAGCCTGTGGCGACACGACCGGATCTTCGGCACCGCGCACTCCCCCACCCTGGCCGCGCTCATCGACGCCGCCGTGCTGCGACTGCTGTGGCTGATCGAGGCGGTCCGGGGCGGTCCGGCACCCGCCGACGACCGGATGCTGCACGCCCTCATCGCCATTCGTGACACCACCCGGCACGCACCGGCCGTGCTGAGCGTCGACCGCGCGGATATCGTCGGGGTCTTCCGGCGCGGTGCCGCACCCGATCGGCCGCCCGCAC
>NZ_JASCXP010000392.1:0-7014 GCF_030010695.1 Nocardia sp. CC201C | reverse complement strand
GCGCGTTTCGGCGCCCGGATGCGGGGAGATCGCGGCGAGTTCGGTATGCCGCACCCCGGGTTCCGGCGGCGGTGGATGCAGCGGTGGGCCGGGGTCCAGCCGCCCGGCGTCCGCCTCGGCGCGCAGCACATGCAGGCCGGGCCGGTCGGCACACGCGAAGCGGAGGCTGTGAAAGTCCTGTCCCCCTCCGGTTTCGCTGTGGTGCAGGACGCCGGCATACAGGTCGAGGTAGCGCCGACCGCCCGCTACCGGAGGATCGACGCCGAGGACCGTCCAGCGCGGCCCCTCCAGCAGATGCTGCTCGGGACCGGTTCCCGCGTACACCCCCTGGGCGAGAATGCCGGGCGCCGCGTCGATATCGGCGTCCTCCGGCGCGCCGCGCGCCGCGATACCGCCCTCGGCGACCGTGAATACCGCCGCATCGGCGACCTCCGGGCGGTTCGCCTGCTGCGGTACCGTCCATCGCCGCGGATCATGGGCGCGCTCGACGGCATCGTCGTCGGGTGTCGCGTCCGGAGCTATGTCGAACAACCCCATTGTCGTTCATCTCCCTCGTCTTTCCTGCCCCGAAGCGGGCCATACCTCTACGATCCGCCACCCGGTCGCCCGGTGCCACCCCCTGGTTACGACAGTGCGCGATAGGGGCCGCGGGCGGCCAGCGGGCGGTAGGTGGGCCGATGCGTACGCCGGTCGATGAACGGCGTGGCATCGCAGAACCGCTGCGGGAGTGGCGGGTTGGCAGAGCGCCGCACCACAGCGGGATTGCTGGGCGGTCGCTCCGACACCCCGGCCGGCGGCATGGTATACGGGTATCGCAGCGTGCTGAACTGAAATATCAAGCCGCACAGCGCAATCAGCGCGCCGACCAGCCACGCGGAGGCACCGGAGAAGCCGATCTGCTTGAACCACACCGCAATCCCGGCGGATAGCAGTGCACCGACCGGAGCGGCCGCGCTCCACAACAGCCGGGCGGGCACGGCCCGTGCGGCGAGCACGCAGCCCACTCCCAGCCACCACGGCGGGCAGAGCGCGACCGCGGCCAGGCCCTGCAGCGGGGCGGTGAGCACCTGGAGCGTACCGGGATCCGGATGTCGCAACCAGCCGTCCACCACCGCGTTCGCGATCGAATAGGGTACGGCGACCGACAGTGCGGCGATCGCTGTCCAGCTGGTCCAGACCTTCGAATCCATGGATGCTCCTCTGGCAGGGGGACGCGCCGGGATGAACGCCGACGTCCGCCCCGACCGGCGAGGCAGCCGGGGTGCCGACCGTCTCTTCAGCTCTATCGCCCCCGCCCCCACGAATGTTGCCTCTCGGTAACCAGGCGCCGATGTGTCGTCCACCACCGACCGTGGCGCACCCGCGCCAACCGTTCTCTCCCCCATGGCCCCCGCCCCGCCCCGGGGTTAGTGTCGGACCATGGTGCGCACCGCTCTGGCCGCGGCGGATCCCGACGAACCGGATCACGCCGCGTCCACCACCCGCCCCCACCTGGGCGTCGTCCCCGGCACCCCCGATCCGGGCGATCTGGATGCCGACCGTTTCGCCCACTTGGTCTTCACCGCGGCGGACGCACAGCGCCTGCCCGCCTCCGCCCGCCACCGCATCGCGGCCTACATCCACCTCCAACTGGCCACGCTGGAGGAGTTCGGCGATACCGCCGAATCCGCCGAGCACTGACCCGAAACCGTTACCGCGACCGGCGACTCGTTCCGCACAGCACGGACGCGGTAGCGACACCCGCTTGCCGCCGGACCGGGCGGCATCGAACGCGTCCTGGATGCTCTACGGGGCGCGGATCACAAATCGGTTGGTGCGCGGCACCCGAGTTGTTACGGTGTGCGACGTGAATTCCCCGGAGGCGTCCAGACGATAGCCGACCGGCCCACGGGTCGGTCGGCGTGGCGAGCGCAGGTCCGCCGGTCCGTGAGCGACCGGTGGTCAGGCTGCGTCGCGACGCCGGATGTGTTGTTCCACAACCATCTCGGGCGCGTCGACAAGACCGCGCCTCGAATACGGGGAGTCTGCTCTCATGCCCTTCGTGGTGTACGTTCTCGCCGCCGCGGTCTTCGCGCAGGGAACGTCGGAGTTCATGCTGTCGGGGCTGCTGCCCCGCATCGCGCCGGATCTCGGGGTCTCGCTCGGCACCGCCGGGTTGCTCACCTCGCTGTTCGCCGCGGGAATGGTGCTCGGTGCGCCCACCATGGCCATGGTGGCGAGTCGCCTGCCGGTCGGGATCGCGGTCACCGCATTCCTCGGCCTGTTCGGCGCCGTCCACGTGATCGGCGCTACGACAACGGATTTCGGAGTACTGCTGGCGACACGGGTGTTCGCCGCGATCGCGAACGCCGGATTCCTGGCGATCGTGCTGGCCGCGCTGCCACGCTGGGTCGGTCCGGCGCTGGTGGGTCGTGGGACCGCGGTCGTGGTCTCGGGGGTGACGGTGGCCTGCATTGTCGGGGTGCCCGCGGGGACGCTGCTCGGACAGCTGTGGGGATGGCGGTCCGCCTTCTGGGCCGTCGCGGCCGTCAGCACGCTGCTGCTGGTGCCGGTGTGGGCGCTCGTTCCGCGCGGCGGCGACGAATCGGCCGCACCGCGAACGGCGGTGCGACGCGAGTGGGCGGTGGTCGCCGACCGCCGGGTGGTCCGTGCCGGGCTGATCGCGATCCTGGTCAATGCCGCGACGTTCGCCGCCTTCACCTATCTCGGCACCATCACCGCCGGTCTCGGTGTGGATCCGTACTGGGTGCCGGTGGTGCTGGCGTTGTTCGGCATCGGCTCCTTCGCCGGGGTGACGGTCGCGGGGCGGTACAGCGACCGGTACCGCGACCGGATCGTCACCGGCGGCACCGGCGCGCTCATCGCGGTCTGGGCGGTCACCGCCCTGACCGCGCATACGCTCGTCGGGCTGACGGTCACGGCGGCGGTGGCGGGCGCGCTCGCCTTCGGCGTCGGATCGACGCTGATCGCCACGATCGTGGGGACGGCCGCACCGGCCGCGCCCCGTATCGCGGGTGCGTTGGCGACCACCGCCTTCAATCTCGGTGCGGTACTCGGTCCGGTGGCCGCCGGAATGCTCGTGGACGCCACGCGGCGACCGGTGGCGGCGCTGTGGTGCGGCGCGCTGCTCGTCACCGTCGCCGCGGGCGTGCTCGTACTCGGTCGCCGCGGCACCGCGGCGCAGGTGTCCACCGCGCCGCGCTGAGGGGCCGCTGCCCGTCGACGTCCGACCGTGCCCGTCCGTATCACCCAGATGTCGACGGCACGGAGGCATTGCCGGTTCGCCCTCTCGCGACACCGCGGAGTCATCGACTGCTTCGGGGAGCCGCTGGTTCGGGGCACCAGCGGCTCCGGAAGTCGGCAGCTCCGGACATCAGCAGCTTCGCGCGTCATTGGCTGGGCGCGTCAATGGCTCGGCACGTCAATGGCTCGGCACGCCAATGGCTCGGCGGTCGACGCAGCCGCGCGTCGACGCAGCCGGCTGTCAAGCGTCCGGGCGTCGACGCATCCGCTTATCCACCGCATCCGATCATCGACGTCTCCGAGCGTCAACGCCTCGGTCCCGCAAGGTCTTTCAGGTAGGCGCGCACGGTCGCTTCGATGCGTGCGGCATCGGTGGGGGTGACGAGTTCGTGCAGGGCGATGCCGTCGATGTACGCGTGCAGGCGGGCGGCCTCGGTGTCGGGGTCGCGGGTGGCGTGCAGGTGGCCGGTCTCGGCGAGGTGGTGGCACAGCTGGCGGCAGAGGGTGGCGATGGCGCGCTGGGATCGCTCGGCGAGTTCGGCGAGTCGCGGATGGGCCGGGGATTCGGCGATGAGCGCGACATTGACGCGCATCTCGGTGCGGCGCGTGTCGTCGGCGGGCAGCAGTTCGAGCAGCATGGCGGTGACCATGTCCACGGGATCGGTCACGCCCGCGTGGCCGCGCACCCGCCGCTCGGCGTTGGTGTGGACCAACTCCATCGAGTAGGCGAGCAGATCGGCCTTGGTGGGGAAGCTGTGCCGCAGCGATCCGAGCACGATGCCCGCCTCCGCGGCGACCGTGCGCAGGGATACGGCACTGACGCCGCTGTCCACGATGAGCCGCCAGACGGCGGCGGCCACCTCGGCTCTGCGCTGGTTCTGGTCGATGGTCTTCGGCACGGATTCCATATTAGCTCAACTGTGCTAGATTGAAGTCCTGTTCTAGCACGGTTGAGCTAATACGAGGGGTCGCGCGATGTTCGAACTACTGGGGGAACACCCCATCGCCGGAGTCATCCTGGGCTGCGAGGTCGGCCTGTGGGTGCTGCTCGGGCTGGGCTTGGCACTGCGTTATCTCGCGCGCCTGCGGCGGCTGAGTACCGCTGTGCTGCTGGGCATTCCGCTGCTGGATGTGGTGCTGGTGGTCGCCACCGCCATCGATCTGCATCGCGGCGCGGTCGCCGATGCCACCCACGGGCTGGCCGGTGTCTACCTCGGCTTCTCGGTGGCCTTCGGTCCGACGCTGGTGCGCTGGGCCGACGCCCGCTTCGCCCACCGCTTCGCGGGCGGCCCGCCGCCGGTGCGGGCACCGAAATCCGGCCCGGCTCGCCGCCGATACCTCTGGCAGGAGTGGCTGCGGGTGGTGAACGCCGCGACCATCAGCTCCGCGACCCTGGGGCTCCTCGTCCTGTTCATCGCCTCGCCGGAGCAGGATCAGACCCTCATCTGGTGGATCGGCCGCGTCTGGGTGGTCGCCGGGCTGTGGTTCGTCTTCGGACCACTGTGGGAATCCGGGCGCGGACACCGGGAACCGACCGATCGAGATCGGGTCGGCAGCAACGCCTGAACCCGCGCGACACCGTCAGCGTTCGTGTAGATCGTGCCAGAACTCGCCCAGCGAACGGGAGTCGCGGCGCAGGTGCTCGTCGAAGCGGGTGATGAAGCGGAGTTCGGCCTCGATGAGTTCCAGGCGGTAGTCGCACTCGATGAGAAAGATGGGATCGACGCCCTCGGCCGCCCGCACGGTCGTTCGCAGTTCGGCGGCCGCGTCGTTCAGCGCGCGACGGCGACGGTCGAGGAGGTCGGGGAGTTCGTCCGGCGGCAGCACGACGATCAGCGAGAGCGCGGCCTGGAAATGCGAATACTCCTTGGCGGGCAAGGCCACCAGCTCCCGCATCCGCTCCCGCAGTGCGACCCGCCCGGCCTCGGTGTGCCGGTAGACGGTGCGTTCGGGCCGCTGGCCCTGCCGTTCGGTGCGCTGGGCTTCGACATAGCCGACGCGAACCAGCTGTTCGACGACCATGTACACCGAAGCGTGCTTGTAGTCCATACTGCGGGCGGCATTGCGATCCTTCAGCAGTTTGCCCAATTCATAAGGATGCATGGGCCTTTCGAGGAGGTACGCGAGCACGGTCAGGGCGAGCCAGTTACGCAGCGGATCCCGGTTCGCCACCCGGTACCTCCTCTCGCCCGTCCTAGATGTCGAGCACGATGCGCTGCCCGTGCGCTCGCGATACGCAGGGGTAGATGATATCGGTGCGCTGGCGTTCGCCCGGACCCAGCACATCGTCGCGATGGTCCGGCCGTCCGGCCAGCACCCGGGTGACGCAGCTGCCGCAGACGCCGTCCTCACACGACAGGTCGACCGCCGGATCGACATCCCGCAGGACCGAGAGCAGCGTCCGATCCTCCGGCACCCGCACCACCACCCCCGTGCGGCGCAGTTCGGCGTCGAAGGCCGTGTTCTCGACGCCGGCGCGCGCACTGGCCGCGAAGCGCTCCAGGTGGAGTGAGCCGTGCGGGCAGGCCGCCGCCATGGTCGCGGTGACGGCGTCGAGCAGTTCGGTGGGGCCGCAGCAGTACACCGCGACGCCGGGCGCGGTGTCCCGCAGCAGTGCCGCGATATCCGGGCGAGCCCGGGTGTCGGCGGGCAGCAGCGTCACCCGCTCCGGGTACCGGTGCCGCAACTCCGGCGCGAAGGCCATGGTCGCCAGGGATCGACCGCGATACACCAGTCGCCAGTCCGCGCCCCGGGCCTGCAGGCGCCGGATCATGGGCAGGAAGGGGGCGATCCCGATCCCACCCGCGACGAACAGATAGGACGGAGCGTCGACGAGCGGAAAGTTGTTGCGCGGTCCACGGATTCCGACGCGGTCGCCGACACGCAGTTGGTGGATCTCGAGCGAACCGCCCCGGCCTCGCGGTTCCTTCAGCACCGCGATGCGGTAGCACCCGGTGTCGGCGGGGTCGCCGTGCAGCGAGAACTGCCGCACCCGCCCCGACGGCAGCACCACGTCGATATGCGCGCCGGGCTCCCAGGGCGGCAGGCCATCGTCATCCGCGGCGCGCAGCGTGAGGTCGACAGTGCCGTCCGCGACCATCCGGGTACCGGCCACCACGGCCGCGTGCACAGGCTGCCGAACTCGCTTGCCCGTCACCGACTTTCGACCCCATGGCGTGGTGCCGCCCGGCTTGTACAGCGACAGCAGCACCGCGCCGATCAGACTCACGGCCGACGCGGCGAACCCCCACAGCGCCACATCGGCCGCCGCGGTGAGATCCGCCGGGGTGCCGCCGGTATCGGCCAGCACCGCGGCCTGCGCCGCCGCGGTCTCCAGGGCGTTGTGCAGGAATCCGAACGCCATCACCAGGATCGCGACCGCGATCACGAGCTTGGCCGCCAGCCAGTAGTACCGGATCACACCCCACGGCGTGGTGATCCCCAGGGCGAGACCGGTGAGGAAGGTGGCGAAATTGCACCAGGGCAGCAGGGTGATGTCGAAGGCGGCCATCAATTCGTAGGCCACCCGGCTGGTTTCGATATCGGCCGCCGTCAGCGCGACGAAGGCCATGGCCGAGATCGCCACCGCGACACCGACCCAGCACGCCGCGGCAACCACGTGCGCGGCCACCAGCGCTTTCCGGGTGCGCGGGCGCACCCGCCCCGCCAGCAGCGCCAGCGCGGGCACCACCAGCCAGGTACCGAACATGGCGATCAGATCGCCCACCGCGAATGCCTGCGCCAGCGCGAGAACCACCAGCGACCAGCCGA